>JBGSKR010000350.1:0-3867 GCA_041741135.1 Mariniblastus sp. | reverse complement strand
GAGCACGTTCCCCAATGTCGCGGCCACCAAATTGTTGACTACCAAAGCGAACGAGATCGCCTGATTCTGATCGAGAGCCATCCCAAAGGGAAGGAAAAACCAGTTGGCAATCGAGTGCTCTAACCCAAGAGCGACAAATGCAGTCACAGGAAAAACGATGGCCAATATCTTATCCGTGACGCTTCTTCCACCCAAAGCCAACCAGATGGCCATGCAGACCAAAGCATTGCAAAGAACTCCGCGAGCAAACACCTCGACAAACCCGAGTTGCGATTTTGCAATTGCGACGCTCACTGCCGTTTTTCCCACGGCACCATCGCCAAGTTGGGAGACCCCCGCAACGAGGGTCAAAGCCACCGTCATCAAACATCCCAGAACATTCCCCAAATAAACCCAAGTCCAATTCCTGAAAACACTGGCCGTGGTAATCCGCCGACTCGCCCAAGCCATGGCGATTAAATTATTTCCGGTAAACAATTCCGCTCCCGCAATGACAACCAAAATTAGACCAAGACTAAAAGCCAATCCCCCCAACAGTCGGGTAATGCCAAAACCCAGTTCTGATTGGGTGACTACCACGAGAAAGAAAAGAGCCCCCATCGAAACAAAGGCACCTGCCAAGATGGCCAGAGGAAAGAGCGTCAACCATTCCAACTCGGCTTTGGCGATACCCAGTTGCTCAGCACGTTCGGCGATTTCACGTGGCGGATAAGCGTCGATCGGCGGAGTAACGGCAGGCATGTTGGCTTCCATTGATGGACCCAGTTGGCGCAAAATAACCAAACACCAGAAACGACAGCGCTTGATCGCTGGTTGAACTGCGATTAAGAAATCGGTTACCGAATCAAACCTTTTGGGCAAATTTAGCAGAAATCTTACGGCGCACTTTTTAGTTGAGCTTCCGTTGCTGGCTCAGCTTCCGCTCCTGGCTGAGCTTCAGCCTTCTTGTCCTCCTCGGGAACTGCGGGAGTTGGCAAGTCTTTACCTTCGATACGATTGGACACGATCTCACCCAAATCCTGACTTACTTGAAAGGCACGCGCGAAATCGGATTGAGTCATCGAGATGGTGCGATCGGGGGCAATCAGCCAAAACGACGGAATCGTACGAACCCCATAGTCGAACGTCGTCCGGTGTTCGAGGCCTTTCGTGAAACCGTGGTTGCCCAGTTTCAATTGTTTTTCCTGAATGAACTTTAATGCCGTATCTTCGTTTTCGTCGACGCAGATCAGTAGCAACCGAAGCGGATGTTTGTCTTTCAGTTCGGCAAACATTTTTTGAATGCCTTCTTGATAAACAGCGCTGGGGCTGTCGGAAACCCAGAAACTAACAAACACCCATTGATCAGCGAACTTGTCCAGCGAGAGCTGCGATTTACCGCCATAGGTGTCGACCACGATCGGTGGTGCTTTAGATTTCGTTTGAAGCAGCGGAGTAATCTCGACTTGCAGGGGAGTGAGCGCGAGTTCGTCGACTTCCTTAAGAACTTCAATTTGACCAAAAATCTCAAAGCGATAAATAGTATCGTCGACCTTCTGATCGATGGCTCCTTGCAAACCATAAACGCCTGGCGGAACGTCGTAAATGACGAAGTTGCCATTTCTTTCGATCTTAACCTCGAACTCTTTTTGTTTCTCAAGGCGGGCTTCGTGCTCTTCGATCAACTTCAAACCAGCAGGACTCGATTCAAAATCGGTTGCCCATTTCTGTCGCTGCTCCATCGTCATTTTGGCCCATTCCTCAGGGAAAGGGATTGGCGGCAGTTCCATTTTTTCGAACAGTCGAGCCTTAATTGCCGCAAACGGAATCTGAAGTGAGTGACCATCCCAAGATTTAATGCGATTGGGATTGAAGCTGACTTTGCCTTTGACCGTCGCACCATCGTCGGCGCCCGCAGCACCCGCCAGCACGACAACCAGCAGTATCGCCAAACATCGACTGAAATGAGACAGCGAAAGATTGGTTTTCATCGAAAGTGCCCCGGAGCTTGTGTAAATGGATTTGCCAGCATCGATCTTAGCAGATTTATTCACCGTAAAATCCGTCTGACGGTTGACCGCTGCCCGTTTCCGATAATAAACTTGCGTGTTTATATTGATGCAATACGGGTGTCACGAATCTATCGCGCCAATCGTATATCATAACTTTTTCGTCACCGTTGACTGATTGTAGCCGGACTCGTGAGAGTTCGGAAACTCTACGAACAGATAAAACCGAAGTCTCACGACTTCGGCTAAGAACCATGTCGATAAACGACATTTTTCAAAATCACCGTGAACGGTTACACTTTTTCCACAACGTTTTTCGAGGAGTGCCGGGTGCCAGGACAGTGCGTAATTGGTTTGCAATGGGGCGACGAAGCCAAAGGAAAACTTGTTGATCTGTTGACCGAAGGCAAAGACATCGTGGTTCGCTATCAAGGCGGGGCGAATGCTGGTCACACGATTGTCATCGGTGACGAGATTTACAAACTTCACCACATCCCGAGTGGGATCATTAACGACTCGGTGTTGAATCTGATCACACCGGGCGTGGTGATCAATCCGCCCACGATTTTGACCGAGATTGAATCGTTGCGAGCGAGGGGCATTGATGTGGCGGCTCGCATGAAAATCAGTGATCGAGCGCACGTGGTGATGCCGTGGCATGTGCTGGAAGACAAAATGTGGAATCGACTCGTTTCGGGTTCCGACAACATCGGAACGACTTTGCGAGGCATCGGGCCGTGTTACGCGGATAAAGTTGGACGATCGTTTGCCGTGCGGATGGGCGATTTAATTCAACCCGATTTCGGCGACCGCATTCGAAAAATTGTGGCGGTGAAGAAGCAAGTACTTTCCGCTGCCTCCGGCGATGAACCGATCGAGCTCGATGCGGAGGCAATCATCGCCGAGTATTCTGGTTACGCGGAACGACTGAAGCCGATGATCACCGACACCAACCGAATTTTGCTGGACGCGGTCGATGACGACAAAGACATCCTATTCGAGGGTGCTCAAGGTTCGCTATTGGATATCGATCACGGCACGTTTCCGTTTGTCACCAGCAGCAACAGCTCTGGCGTCGGCATCTCGACGGGTTCGGGCGTTCCTGGCAATTGGATGGATCGAATTATAGGCGTTAGCAAATGCTATTCGACTCGCGTCGGCGGTGGGCCGTTTCCGACGGAACAAGACAACGACGTCGGTCAGCATATTCGCGACCGAGGACACGAATATGGAACGACGACCGGTCGCCCGCGTCGCTGCGGTTGGTTCGATGCAGTGGCGGTGCGTTACACGGCGAGATTGGGTGGCGTCACTTCGGTCGCGCTGACGATGTTGGACGTGCTGTCCGAACTCGAGACGATCGAGGTCTGCGTGGCTTATGATTTGAATGGAGAGCGGATCGATTATTTCCCCGCTCATGTCAACGATTTGCGCAACGTGAAACCAATCTACGAATCGGTGCCTGGTTGGCAGTCCGAGATTACGGAGGCCAGAACGCTGGATGATTTGCCCGTGGCAGCGGTCAGTTTCGTGGCGAGACTGGAAAGTCTGATTGGTCGCAAGATTGAGTTCATTTCCGTTGGCCCCGATCGCGCGCAAACGATCAAGATTGATCGAAACGTTGCGCTGAAAGCGTACCTAGACGCCCGACCTGTCTGATGCCTTCCCCGCCCACACAATCCGATCCCGGCTCGAAATCGAAACCCGCAAAGTCGCCGCTTGATTCGATCAACGAATCGCCAGCGGCTGCGCTATCGCCGATGGACTTGCAAGTTCCGCCGGAAAAACGACCGCGACACATCGCGATCATTATGGATGGCAACGGTCGTTGGGCCGAGGCTCAGAATCTTCCTCGGATTCGCGGTCACGAGCGCGGTGC
>JBGSKR010000349.1:0-3787 GCA_041741135.1 Mariniblastus sp. | reverse complement strand
GCGAAGTAATGACAGCAGGTTTGGTTGAATGAGTTGCCATGTGTTTTTTGTTTTTTGGTTGGGGAACTCCGACAGACTTCCCAATTAGTATTTTTTTCGAGAAATGCCGAAACACTTCCCAGTGCATCAAGTGGCCGAAGTCTTAAAACTCCCGCCACATCAATTTGTCGATCAATTTGCTCCGCCGTCTTTTGGCGCTTCAGCGACTGGCACCTCGGCCACTGGTGGCTTGATCCCCGTCTCTTGCAAAGCTTTCACATAAGCCACAATCAACCAGCGATCGGCTGCCGGAATCTGATCTCCGTAAGGCCCCATCGTGTTACGACCTATGGAGATCGTTTCAAAAATTCGCCCAAGTGGATTCTTCTCGGCGTCTTTGACAACCGGATCGTGCAAACTTTTGGCAGCCGTCCACGTCGCTTTGCCATTCAAGTTCAAAGCCATCGCTCGGGCGTTCACCAATCCGTCACCATTGCCTGCGTAACCGTGGCAAGCCGCACAATAAATATTGAATCGCTGCTGACCACGAGCAATCGTTTCTTCGTTGATCTCGATTCCCTCCGGAAACTCAGTCACATACATGCTCAAGTCCTCGACAGCAGGCTCAACGGCCGACTCCTCTGCATCCGATTTCTTGGCATCCGCATCAACGGCCTCCGATTTTTCTGCGTTCGATTTTTCTACTTTCAGCTTTTCATCATCTGCTTCTACATCGTCTGGCTTTTTAGAATCAGCCTTCTCTGCATCCGTCTCATTACCTTCAGCATCTTCATCTTGAGCCGTACCCACACGCAACGACTTGCTGCCCGTCACCGCCACTTCCGGCTTCCAGTCATTTTTGATCCCACGATACATTTCCGAATCGGCTTCGAGTTGGCCGCGAGCGATCGAGCCAACGACCGGATCCCGCATCACGCGAACGTCATTGAACAGCGGCTTACCACCGACCATCAGCGGTGCCAACGTTTGCGTTTTCGATTTATCTTGCCAGTCCATGTCAGGCATGAAGTGCAAACGCGGCTGGCGATTGGTCATCCCCTGAGCGCGAAAGATAGCCACGGGAGGCAGCAGCAACAAAATGGCCGTCAACACACCCGCCAACTTGAGCCAAGATGGCAATTTCGTATCGGTCAAATCCTGACGTACTTCCTCAATCGCTACCGCACCCCACTCGTTCAACTGAGCCTGAGTTTTCGTAGCATCGAATTTCGCGTCTTTAGTTTCGATCATCAAGAAAAATTTATCGTTCGTCGCTCGCTTGAACCGCGACACACGATGCAGTGGATTTGAAAGCATGGGAAGCTTATTCAAAATCCACATCCCAAAAAACGTTGCGAAAGCACTCGAAAGCACAATCACTTCAAACGTCACCGGAATATTCGCTGGCAAACTAAAATACGGCTTGCCGCTAATCTTAAACGCATAACCTGGAAAAATTGGCGACCAATCGGCTTTGTTGGTGTACCACTGCATCCCCAAACCAATTGCCAGCCCGCCAAAAGCGATCGCCAGCACAATGAACGGCAGAATCGTTCGCCGAATACCAATCGCCGGATCGATACCATGCACCGGAAACGGCGAGTAGGCATCCATCGCCTTGTATCCATCCAATCTCGCGTGCTCGCAAGCGTGAACGAGCGTATCCGGATCATCGAACTGAGCCAGCAAGCCAACCAGTTTTGAAGTCTGTTGATCGTTAGTTTTTTCTGTCATTGCATTTCTCTTGGTCGAACTCAGGCGAGCTCACTTATTTTGTCGCAGAACATTCAAAGGCTCTGACGTCTATCAAATCATCAATTCAAAATTCTAATGTTCGTCTCGCGGCATGATGCCTTTGACTTCCGCCATCGCAATCACCGGCAGGAACCGGCAGAACAACATGAACAGCGTAAAAAACAAACCAAAACTGCCGATCAACATCATGATATCGACGCTGGTCGGACGGAAATAAGCCCAACTTGACGGCACGAAATCCCGGCACAGCGACGTGACCGTAATCACAAAACGCTCGAACCACATTCCGATATTTACAAAGATACAAACGATCACCATGAACCACGGCGTCGTTCGACACCATTTGATCCAGAACAATTGTGGAATCGCCACGTTGCAGGTAACCATGATCCAATACGCCCACCAATAATTTCCAAAAGCTCGGTTGTAGAACGCGAAACCTTCCCACGGAACACCCGAATACCAAGCAATGAAAAACTCGATCCCGTAAGCCGTACCGACCATCAGACCCGTCGCCATAATGATCTTATTCATATTCTCAAGGTGACGCAAAGTAATCAGCTTCTCGAAACCGTACAGCTTTCGAATAGGCACGAGCAACGTCACGACCATCGCAAAACCGGAGAAAATCGCTCCCGCCACAAAGTAAGGCGGGAAAATCGTGGTGTGCCAACCGGGGACCTGGGAAACCGCGAAGTCGAAACTAACGATCGTATGCACCGAAAGAACCAGCGGTGTCGCGAGCGCTGCGAGAATCGTATAAGCGATCTCATAACGATGCCAGCTTCTCGCTGAACCTGTCCAACCCAGCGACAACAAACCGTAAATCAATTTTTGAATTTTAGTTTTCGAGCGATCACGGAACGTGGCAATATCAGGCACCATGCCCATGTACCAAAACAAGATCGACACGGTCGCATAAGTCGACACCGCGAACACGTCCCACAGCAGCGGACTACGAAAATTTGGCCACATCGCCAAGTGCTCTGTCGGCACCGGAAACAACCAGTAAAACGCCCACACACGGCCGATGTGGACGCCCGGAAACAGACCAGCACACACAACCGCAAAAATAGTCATCGCTTCCGCAGCCCGGTTGATACTCGTTCGCCAGTTCTGCCGAAACAAAAACAAAATCGCCGAAATCAGCGTTCCCGCGTGACCGATACCCACCCAAAACACGAAATTCACAATCGGCCAACCCCAATAAGCCGGATTGTTATTGCCCCACACACCGACGCCTTTGAGGATCAAGTGATTCACGCAAGCCAGCAGCATGATCAACAAACAAATCGCAACGCCTAACACCAGATACCACACGCGCGGAGGCTTATCGGCTTCCCACGGAGCAGTGACGGTATCAGTAACACCGGCGTAGTCCAACCCGCCAAGCACGAGCGGCGTGCGCTGCGATGGGTCGTCGTGTGTGTTGTTCAGAAAATTTTCAGCCGTTGCCATGTAACTATTCTCGTTAATGTAATTCGCTTTTCCAAAGCCACATTCATTTCGGCGGGAAACATTATCTCCCGACGGCTTCTTTAACTTCCACCACTTTTACTTCAGCTTCGCTTCCGCAGCTTCATCTGCGGCTCGATCAATGTGCCGCACCGCGTTTTTTTGGAACCGAAGACCGATCATCAAAATCAATCAGGGCAGGGTGCGGATTGCGGACTTTCGCCAAATACTTCGTTCGCGGGCGATTGTTCAGCTCTTCCAACATCACATAAGACCGTGGATTCGCGTGAGCTTTCGCCACATCGGAATCGGCATGATTCAAATCGCCAAACTTAATCGCCGAAGTTGGACAAGCTTCCTGACACGCGACCACGATTTCGTTCGCACCGATCTCACGATGCTCGTTCTTTGCTTGGATTTTCGTGTTCTGAATTCGCTGCACACAATAAGTGCATTTTTCCATCACACCGCGACTGCGAACGGTGACCTCGGGATTCATCATCAAGTTTTGCAACTTGCGATCGCCAGCCGCCATCTTTTCATCGCCCGGATACTTCAGCAACGTCACCGCATCGGTGTAGTTGAAGTAGTTGAAACG
>JBGSKR010000348.1:0-2553 GCA_041741135.1 Mariniblastus sp. | reverse complement strand
AAGCAATGAAAGCAACGATCAGCGGCCAACATTTCGCATACCGGTTGACGAAACTTCGGTCAAGAACAGACAGTCGCGGTTCCGAAAAGTTGTGTTTTGATGGAAGCATTTGGTTAACGCTGATGATCCGATTTACCCAACCGGTCTAAAGTCGCTGATTTTGACCGCATTTTTGGAACTGCCTGTTTCAATTATAGTGCAATCTGTAAAAATGAGAGAAGCTGGATTCACCCAGAAATGTCTCAAGAGAAATTTTGGCTTTTTAAAACGCATTGAACAATCCTATTCCAAATTCGCAAACAAAAAACGCTCGGCCCGTGACTGCGGATTCGGCAACCAAAACAGTGCGTAGCGAAAACGTGATCACCTTGCCGAGATGGGTGGTATATTTTCAAGCAGCGCTGCTTGGGTTAATCGCCACGACATTTTTTGTGTTCGGTCTCATGGTCGGTAGTTTGACTTCCGGTACTCCCGCCGAAGCCAATACGACATTTGACGTGCAAGTAACTGGAACGGTGCTGTGGGACAACGGTACGGAATGGGTTGCCGACGAAGGTGCGGTGGTGTTCATAATGCCGCGATCAGGCAAACCGCTCGAACGAGCGGCAGGTAATTCCGTCGCGCCCGACAGTTTTGAGCCGCTCAATAATCCAGGAGTGACTATCGTGAATCGATTGGGCGGTGCGGTCGTTCGCACCGATGCGGCAGGTAAATTTAATGTCTTGATCGACGGCAGCGAAACTGGAGTCGACTATTATGTATTGGGAGTATCGAAAAATCAGACAGAGGCGAATCCCCAACCACTGACCAAACAACAGCTTGCCGCGATCGGGACCTACTATGTGCCAGTCGAACGTGTGATCAATGATCGCGCCATGTTTTGGAGTACTCTTAAGGCTAACCGAAAAGTGATTGAGTTGGCCACGATAAAATTCTGAACCCGAAATGCATGCGATACGTGGTTCTGCCGCAAAATAAAGTTACAATCGGCTGCCCACCTTGAACAGATACTCGCGATGGATCAAAACGTAACACGCCAAATGATTCCCGGAAAAGTGCTCTACCGATGCACTTGCGGGGTCGATCTGCATCTCGATCCATCACTGGGCGGTGGCTGCACTCGTTGCCAGAAGTTCATTTCTCCAAAAGTTCTGGGACATGAACTTGCCCTCACCATGACCCTGCTCGATGGCAGTTTCGAAATTGTGGAAACTGGGGCGGCGGCTTTCCAGAATGCAAACGCGGTCACCGTGCGCTCCGACCGACGATTGTCGAGCAGTGATGAGGATCCGGAACTGTTGATTGGAGAATCATTTGGTCACTTTGAAGTTGTGGCTACACTTGGCCGTGGTGGAATGGGACAGGTGTATCGCGCACTTGATAAATCGTTACAACGATATGTTGCGGTAAAACTTTTGCGCAGCGGTATCGGAAACGGTAGCAACCGACTTTCCAAAAGTAGTGATGCTGAAATCGACAAACTGTTGCAGGAAGCGATTTCACAGGCGCGGGTGTCCCATCCGAACATAGTTACGATTTACTACGTGGGAAAACAGGAGGGCGATCCTTTTCTCGCCATGGAGTTGGTAAACGGAAAACCTCTTAGCGGCCGGATCGCGGATGGTAACTTGACGTTCACCGACATTGCCTCCATTGCGGTACAGATTACTGAGGCATTGCGATTTTCCTACGAACTGGACATCATTCATGGTGATATCAAGCCCTCGAACGTACTGGTACAGCAAAACGGAGTTGCCAAGTTGTCCGATTTCGGGATGGCGCGTCGCGTCTCGAGTGAGAGTGACGAGTCAATTGGTGGCACGCCCAATTACATTGCGCCAGAATTGCTGAAAGGAGGAAAACCCTCGCTGCAGTCCGACGTGTATGCATTGGGAGTCACATTATTTGAAATGACTTTCTCGCGTTTGCCGATCACGATCACTGGCAGTAGTGTTCCTGAATGGATTAAGTCGCACGAGAACGGGCGCCCTCAGTTTCCAACACATTGGCCGGATCAATTGCCGGAAGCTTGGAAAGATTTGTTGGTCAAGATGTTGGCCCAAGACCCACAAGATCGCTACAGCAGCTACGACGATTTGCTGGTTGATTTAAAGCGACTAGCTCCACGCTCCCAAGTCATTGCGCGTCCGTTTCCGCGAATCGTGGCGGCGGGAATTGACTGGATCAGTGTCATGATTCTGGTGTTGGGAATCCAAGCTGCTTTTAGCAACAGCACTTGGAATCCTTTGGTCACGAACGTGCTGCATGTGCTCGACTTCGTGCCGATTTTGTTGTTCACCGCAATCGTCTATTTTTGGCGTCAGTCATTGGGAAGCAGTTTGATGCATATTCGCGTCGTCAATCGATATGGCCTCAGTCCAACTCGCGCTCAGATGACCTTGCGAAGTTTATTACGCATGCAGTTTCCATGGTTCGCGACACTGCTGTCATTGTTTGACAATCCGTTGCGGTCGTCAGTGGGGATTGCCATTTTGGTTTTGGTAGTGCTGGCTGCCATCGGTCTAATTCTCGATGTGGGATTCATGATGTTTT
>JBGSKR010000347.1:0-4268 GCA_041741135.1 Mariniblastus sp. | reverse complement strand
GGCGAAGTAACCATTGATTGGTATCAAAACAAACAGCCTATTGTATTCTTGATGGACAATCAGGCCGCGACACCCAAACAAAAGATCGCTCAACCCAATCGCGAGTTCCCGCAACCGTCCGAACTCGGAAACTGCGAGCTAATCAGCTTCGGCATCAACACCGTTCATGCGACCATTCAATCGGACAGCCACTCTGATGCTCCTTGGGTCGTGATGAATCAATTGCACGACGGCAATTGGATCGCCAAAATCAAAAACCTCAAAACGGGCAAACAACACACCGAACCGCTGGTCGAATTGACCGATTGCTTTCAAGGCATTCAGATCGAACCGGGCCGATACGAGATCACTTTCCAATACTACCCAATCAAATTCTGGATCGGAGCTTGGATCAGCGGAATCGGCTGGTTTGCTTTCGCCATCGGCTGGGGCTTTTTGACTCTTCCAAAAAATTTTTCTTGATCGATGGCAGTTTTAGTGGGCGGCGGATGTTGACTCGTCATCCGAACAGGCTCGATTTCGCCGCTCCTCTGCAACCGCTGGCGTGGTTTTACTTGCGCGAAGTCGTACAGAGTCCTCGTACAATGTATCGGGACAAATGTCTTGCTCGTTTGGCCAAACCACCGTCCCGTGGCTCACCGCCGCGCGCATAAAATAGTCAACGTCTTTAAATTCCTGAAAGACTCCAAAGTTCAAAAGATGGCTGCAATCAAATTCGCCGACTTCGCCATTAGTAAAAACCAAGCGAAGTCGATAATCTGCCATCGGTACCACGGACTTCACGCGGGGGTTCATCGTTACCTCAATGGTTCTATTCTAAATGGCTGCTGACCGTTGACGGCAAGCTCCCAGTCCGCCAACAAGTCTTCTTGGGAATTTCCACCCAAGCAACCACCATTTTCATTTTACCCGGTGGAAGGCCACCTTCCAACAGTTCGCCATCAGGTATGGAAAGCACCGCCTCATCGCCCTGAAATTTGGCGTGGATGTGCGGTCGATGATGTCGCCGATTGTCCAGGAAATAGAGCGAGATCGTGATTCCATAAAACATCGAAATGACCGGCATCGGTAAACTTTCATCGCTGAGATAATTCAAGGGAGTTGTCAATGTCGGCGTGGTAAGTCAACTTTCATCATTGACCTGATCGATGTGTCCAACTTTTTTAGAATTCGCCAGCTGTTTGCAATTCCACGTCAGCAAGTCAACCAGCGAGTAAAAGGGCTCAAGTGCACATCCCAGCTATCAAACACCATCCTTCAAATCTGGAAATTGATCGGCGACTCAAAATCACCAATCAACGCATTTCGCATCCGAAGCTTTGGCTTCTCCATGATCACCGTCGTCGAAGGAGCCACGCTGTTGGTCAACCAAACACTCGAACCGATCACCGAGTCTCGACCGACAACCGTTCGGCCACCTAACACCGTCGCGTTCGCATAGATCACCACGTTGTCTTCGATGGTCGGGTGCCGCTTCGTATCACGAACCAGATTGCCTCGTTCGTCTTGAGCAAAACTAAGCGCACCCAGCGTCACGCCTTGATAGATTTTCACGTGCTCGCCAATCTCACACGTCTCCCCGATAACCACTCCCGTGCCGTGATCGATAAAGAAATGATTGCCGATTTTCGCGCCAGGATGAATGTCCACACCGGTCTCCCCATGCACCCATTCGGTCATCATGCGCGGCAAAAAAGGTACGCCCAAACGTTGGAGCTCATGAGCCAGTCGATACACCGTCACCGCATGCAAACCCGGATAGCAAAGAATGACTTCATCACGATTTCGACAAGCCGGGTCGCCATCATAGGCGGCTTGCACGTCCGTCAGCAACGTTAATCGAATCTGTGGCAATGTCGCAATGTAAGCCGTCGCCAGTTCCGTCGCACGAGATTCAATCTCCGAACGAACACAAATCCTGTCTTCCTTAGCGATTTGTCCCATGTCCTCGCAAGCTTCCCAATGCCGCGCGATGGCAACTGCAATCTGCGAGGAAAGAATCTGGTGAGCTTGAGCAAGCTGAATATTCAGATCAACCAACACCTTGCTCGCAGTATGTTCGTTGGAGCGAAAACCAGGATAGACGATCGCTTTTAAACGCTGAATCAAATCGATCAGCAGTTTATATTCTGGGATTGGGGCCGCGTGTGATAATCCGTCAGGAAACTCCAACGAGTCAACAATTTGGGCGGCAACCGAATTTAGTTGCTGAGCCGTTTGGGATACGCTCGTCTTGGCGTTGGTATTCATCAAGTCGTCTTCAAGAAGAAGTGATCAGTAGGCAGTAGGCAGTAGGCAGTAGGCAGTAGGCAGTAGGCAGTAGGCAGTAGGCAGTAGGCAGTAGGCAGTGCGTAGTGGAAATTGATTATCGCACCGTGGATGGCTTATTTTTTGGATTCGCATTGTCTCTCGAATAGCTCATCCAGCATTGCGTAGGAATCAATGCCAAAACGGCTAACAAAACATGCACCGCGACCAACCACAAAATCCATTTTACCGTTTGGTCTTCCGTACCGGCATAGGCATGCAAGCCAACGCCCATCGAATTAACGCCTTTCCACGACCACAACGTAATAACATTGCCGACGATCGCCAACGCCGCGATTCCTCGCTCGCGAATCATCCCGCCCCAGCGGGCGTGCAGCAAGACGGCATTCCACAGCACAATCATCAACGCACCATTTTCTTTCGGATCCCAGCCCCAAAAACGTCCCCACGAATCGTCCGCCCACAAGCCACCCAGCACCGTCCCAAAGAAACTGGTCAGCAACCCAAAGCATACCACTCCGTAAATCACATTCGCCACGGTACGACGAGTAGATTTATCTAGCACGGGAGTAATCATTCCTGCCACGACATACCACATTCCAAGACAACCCGCAACGAAAGTCGCCGCATAGCCAATGGAAATACATATCACATGGGTCGTCAGC
Source organism: Mariniblastus sp. (assembly GCA_041741135.1). GTDB lineage: Bacteria > Planctomycetota > Planctomycetia > Pirellulales > Pirellulaceae > Mariniblastus. The sequence goes on along the minus strand of JBGSKR010000347.1, from coordinate 1,335 downwards.
CAGAACTGCGTATCGAGCACCGCTACTAAAACCGAAAAAGTATCGCCATCACTGATCGACATCGTCCACGCCCAAATCAGCGCAAGCGAAGCCATCAAGCCAGCCATCACATTCCCGATTCCCAGCTTTGTCATCCGTTCAACCAGCAACATAGAGACCACAAAAACCGCCGACACAAATATGGCCGACGAGTATAAATTCGTCACGGGCGGACGCCCGGAAATCACCACGCGCATCGAAATCCCGATGAGATGAATCAGAAACCCCAACATCAGCAACCAAAACGCAGCTCGATTAATTGGCACCGACCAACCGATCCAAGCCAACATCGCCACCATGGCCGCTGTTAGATAAATCGCGGTAGTAATATAAAACGGCGAAAATGCGTTGTAGAACACTTCCGTTTGAACTCGGTAAGGATGCATTTCATAAGGAGGATTCGCATTCACTGCCGCCAAATAATCCGTCAATTTCTGATTGAACAGTTCCGCATCACCGTCTTGATAAGCGGGCCGCAAAGCGAGCAACAAGGATTCGGTTTTCGAGATTTCAGAAATGATTCTCCCCGTACCGCCATTGACCTTAGCGACTTGCATTTCCATCATCTTGACCATTTCCGGACGCTGTTGAGCAATCATCGCATCAACCAGCTCTCCTTCGCTGGCGACGATCTTATCGATTTCCTCAGGCGGAAACTGTTCTTTCATTAACTCCAGCAGAGTTCCAGAGTTCTCGCCCTCCTCTTTCTTTTTTAGCAGCTCCTGAAAATCCGGAAGACTGAGAAAACGTCGCATGACTTGTTCTTGAATTGCTTTCCCAGTGTAAGCCGGCGGATTGACGGGATCTTTCCAATGATTTGATCGTCTACCAAACTGCCCGCCAACTCAGTGACGGTCTTGGCCTTATATTTAGTTGCCAACTCGCCCAACCAGGCTCGATTCTGCAAGTCCATAAACGAAGTCCATGGCTTGGCCTCATCGTCTTGGTGAACGACTAAAGGAATCAATGGCGACGACAGGTCTTTTCCTGCCCGCTGAAGTTTAAAAAGAACATCCATTCCTTCGACATCAGGGGCACCAAACGTCAACTTCGCCCCATAAACTTTTTGCAGCTTCATCGCCACGTCGTGCAAGCGTTTCTGATTGACCGTCCACTGCTCTTCCGGAACCTTCGCCGGATCGGGCAGTTGCTGCATCATCTTCTCTTCGGCTTTCAAAACTTCTTCTAACGTATAGCGGAAACGATTTTTTGATTCTCGTGGCTCGGTCGGCATCACCAGCGGCAAATCAAGTGCGGTGAGCACACTTGGGTCTTCGATGCGAAACAGACGATAGT
>JBGSKR010000346.1:0-5640 GCA_041741135.1 Mariniblastus sp. | reverse complement strand
CGAAGAATTTTACCAGTTCATTCTCATGCCTAGAAATGATAGCGTTGCATTTATCGCACTCGTCACCGCTAATCAAGAAGTTGTTGCCAAGGGATTCCGGTATCGCATGAGCCTTGTTCCGAAACATGCCACGGTCGTCTTCGCCGCAATATCTACACGGCAAGCCTGCATCACGCTTTTCTACTTCCGAATTCTTGTCGACTGGTGTGACCAGTATTTGCTCGATTGCCTTGTAACTCATCTTTTCATGAACTTTCCGCAGAGCGTTTGTCCTCGGCCCATGGTACGAAACGCGTTTCACCGCCTTTGTATTTTGCTTCAGCAATGCGACTGGAGACTTGTCCGTTATAGTCAAAGATCCGGAGAAGGATCATTTCCAAGTAGTACATGCTTAGCTCCCACGCCTCACATTTAGCGTCGATCCCGACACGATCAAGACGCTTTTGATTTCTTGGACTCGGATGAACATACGCGTTTCTCAACAAACTAACAGCCTGAGGCCCATCGCAATGCTCGTTTGAGTTTGCGAAGGCAGCGAGCCTTGAAAAGTTTGGTGGAACATCGAGTGGAATTCCCATTTCCGCAAGAAGCTGACGAAGCCTTTGGGCGGCCTTCATGTCGCTGACGTCGTTCGACGAAACCTTTTTCGTTTCCTCAACCAAATATGTCCAACTCAAGGTTTCGAATGCGATGTGATTCAGGACAATTCCATTTTCGATTGAAATATTTGGCGAGTTAGCTGTTACGTACCAAAAGATCGCACTGTTGACTGTTTTTTTCCAAACGACATCCGTCCATTTTTTCATGAATCCGGGAAACAAGTCCCTCATATTGAATTCAATCAGGTCACCAAACCAATTACGCGCATCGCGAAATCCAATAATCCTTGGAACCGTCCAGAGATGGGAGACATGTTTACCCGATTCGTCGTTTCCGACAAACATCGAAGGGCCCGCCCAGCTGCCGCTACAGAACGAACACAAATGATACAGGCCATCTCGAATCTGTTCACATTCTTCCATCGAAAATTCGCTTTTGTCATTTCGCGAAATTTTGCCGACATGGGTCACGCCATACCCGCGAGCGTTCTTCAGGTTCTTGTGGAAATCTTGCTTGACGATCTTATCCACTTGTACCTGCCAGCCGGCAAACTCCAGATCTGCTCGGCCGACGTACGACGTTAGGCCATCGCTAATGTTTTCTCCGCGAAATTTCTTGAGATTGATAAAGTGAACGACAATATGATCCAGCTTCACGGCAGCATCGTGTTCCCATTCTTCAATCGTCCCTCGCACAGGCGTGATCGCACCATTTGAAAATGCCGACGTTGAGTTGACGAATACGCGAAACGGGTTCCCTTCCCACTCATCCAGAAGCTCCAGTTGAGTTGGCTCGTCGTCAAAGTATTCGATTCTCTCCTTGGGCTGTGTGTCAGCTTCGAAGCGAATGGCTGGATACGGAAACCAACTTAAATGAACAGTTCCTGTGCCGGGTGCAATCTTATCGCCTTGAGTAAAACGCATCGCACCACGGTAAAGCTCGATGTCTTGGTTAACTTCACTGGAGTCGAACAGGGCTTTGTTTGCAGGAGGGAACTTGGTCATAATCGAGGGTTCGTTCAATTGACGCACGCGTGATTTAGTAACCTGCCAGTTTTTCGAAAGGCGCCGAAACAGGCATTGTAAAGGAATGCCTTAACAATACGCACCCCGGCGACCCGTTAACAATTCTGGATGGCCTGAGTTACGTCGTTACAACCTCAACTAATCGATCTCAAAAGGCGGCAAACGTGCTTCGGTCACATCGCCGAATGGCACGTAGTTCTTGCGCAAGTGATTACCAGAAAATGACATAGGCAAAAAGGCCTCTCTCACCTAGTTGAATCTTTGCTAACCGATTCATCAGGCAAGGAGGCCATAAGATGCGTGATTGTAACCAGGGACGGCTTCGGCAACAGATCAGATTCCTGCGACGCCAGTTTCTCCAGGACGGAGAATTGCCTTTCAGCGAAGTGCTTTCAGAAAAGATAGTCAAGCAAGCATTGACAGCTGCTGGTGTTGTTTGGAATGAACGTATCTTTACACCCGTGGTGACGCTTTGGGTGTTCTTGAGCCAGGTTCTTAGCGCAGATCATTCGTGTCGTGCTGCCGTCGCTCGCTTTATTTCGCATCGGATGTCACGTGGACTTCGTCCTTGTTCGCCAGAAACAGGTGCTTACTGCCAAGCCAGAAAGCGATTGCCGGAAAAATTCTTCTCTGCGGTTTGTCGCATGGTTGGACAAGCGTTGGTGGCCAATGTTGATCCCAAGTGGCTTTGGAACGGGCGTCAGGTCTACATGTTCGATGGAACGATCATACGCATGCCTGACACTCAAGCTAACTTGCAAGCATATACAAAAACCTATAACCAGAACCCGGGACTTGGGTTTCCGATCGCTCGACTTGGAATAATCACTTCACTCTCGTGTGGAGCGATTCTCAATGTTGGGTTCCGTCGTTATTCCGGCAAAGGACAAAGCGAGTTGAGTTTGCTGCGCCAAATGTGGAATCTGTTTGCTCCAGGCGACGTTTTGCTTGCCGATCGTTTAATGTGTTCATGGCGCGAAATGGCCATGCTCAAACAACGAGGAGTCGACACGGTAACCCGTTTGTGTCGCCGTCAAGCTGACTTCAGGCGCGGCAAACGATTGGGCAAAGGTGACCACATCGTCCGTTGGCCCAAGCCAGTACATCGTACCGCTGATAAAGAAGCGTACAAAGCGTTACCTGAATTCCTCACTATTCGAGAAACACGTGTCCGCGTAGAACAGCCCGGCTTTCGTACGAAGGCGATTATCGTAGTGACGACCATGCTCGATGCAGAACTGACGACCAAGGAAGATCTTGCGTCATTGTATCGCGCACGTTGGAACAATGAAACGAACCACGCACACTACGTGCAAAGATTCACCTTCTCGCAGGAAGGCAAGTCGGCCTATATTGGGAATTAAGGCGTTATTGGAGCTGGCACAATGGTGCCAGCAATGCCAGCATAACCAATCAGGAGCAGAGCGATGTCCGACGTCATGGATGACCGAGTCCCCCCCCGCGCCAAACACCTGCCAGCCCGACCCTTCGGCTGAAGGAGCTTTGGCTGACCCTTCCGGAATCGAATCGCCAGGGGATTCTTCGAGGACTGGGACAGTTGCTGCAGCGCCGAATGGAATCTCCTCCAGCCAGGAAGGAGATCTCCGATGAACGCATCTAACACCGCACACGAGCATCGATCGTCGCTTGCCACCGTCTCGGGATCAAGTCGCGAAACATCGCCGGTATTCGCGTTTGGTTCAAACAGGATCGAGAGTCGTCATCTTGAGCAATTGGCATTCGTCTACGTGCGCCAATCCGATCCGCAACAGGTTCGGCGCCACCGCGAGTCGACTGACTTGCAGTACCAGCTCGTGCAGTTGGCGATGCAGTTGGGCTGGTCGCAGGACCGCATCGTGGTCATCGACGAGGACTTGGGAATGACGGCCAGGCATATTGAAGGGCGGGCAGGTTTTCAACGCTTGATGACGGAAGTTGGATTGGATCATGCGGGCATCATCATCGGCATCGAGATGAGCCGCCTGGCGAGGTCTTGCAAGGATTGGTACCAGTTACTCGAATTGTGTGCGCGGTTTGGGACCGTGCTGGCTGATCCAGACGGAGTCTACGATCCGGGCAACTACAATGACCGGCTGTTGTTGGGTCTCAAAGGGACGATGAGCGAAGCGGAACTCCACATCATGAACGGCAGACTCGCCGCGGGCCGGATGAACAAAGCGCGGCGTGGAGAACTTTTCAATCACGCGCCGATGGGGTACCTGCGCACGCTCGCGGGCGAAATGGTTCTGGATCCGGACGAACAGGTGCAGTCGGTCGTGCGCATGATCTTCGACAGGTTTCAAGAGTTGGACAGCCTCAATGCGGTGTTGCAGTACCTGGTTCATCATCAAATTCTTCTGGGGTTTCGACCCCACTACGGTGCGAATCGCGGGCAGTTGGAATGGAGGCGTCCCAACCGGCCGACGTTGCAAAACATTCTCCACCATCCCATCTACGCCGGCGCTTACTGTTACGGTCGTCGCGCCGTGGACCCGCGCCGCCAAATCCCTGGACGTCCCACGACGGGGCGAACCGTAGTGCCTGCCAACGAATGTGCGGTTCTGTTGAAGGACCGGCTTCCGGCTTACATTACCTGGGAACGTTATGAAGCCAACCTGCAAAAACTGGCGGAAAATCAGGCCCGAGCGGCGAGGCTTGGAGCTCCGCGCGAAGGGCCGTCGCTATTGGGCGGCCTCCTGAAATGCGGCAAATGCGGCTGTCGAATGATCGTCGGCTATCAAGGGAAAGATTCGTATCTGCGTTACACGTGCATGCGTCGCAAGGTTGATTACGGCGAACCTCTGTGCCAAAGTTTGGCCGGTAAGCGGCTTGAAGCCCTGGTCAGCGAGCAAGTTCTCGTCGCGCTTGAACCCGCATCTCTGGAGCTGAGTCTTCAAGCGGCGGAAGACATCGGGAAGCAGCGAGCACGGCTTCATCGCCACTGGAAACAGCAACTGGAACGAGTACGCTACGATGCTCAGAGGGCAGCGCGGCAGTACCAGGCTGTGGAACCGGAGAATCGCCTGGTGGCTCGGGAACTTGAAAGCCAATGGGAGCAATCGCTTGTCAAACAACGCCAAACCGAAGAGGAGTACGCGCGCTTCGAACTCCAACAACCTGGTCGATTGAGCGAAGACGAGGCGCAATCCATTGCGTCGCTCTCCGCGGACATCCCAGCGCTCTGGCAGGCCAGTTCGACAAGCCGCAAAGATCAACAGGCAATCGTGCGCCACTTGATTGATCGCGTGACCGTGACGGTGCAAGGAGAATCGGAACGCGTCGATGTGATGATTCTTTGGGCCGGTGGATTCGAAAGCCGGCACGAGCAAACCCGGCCAGTGGCCCGATATGATCAATTGACAGATTACGATCGCATGGTGAAACGAATTCTCGAATTGCGAACCGAGGGGCACACCAGCGGCAAGATCGCTGCAGCGCTCAACCAGGAGGGCTTTCGTCCGCCGAAACGGCGCAACACCTACAACGCAGCGATGGTTCGGCAGCTTCTCTCACGCAATCTTCCTGGCAAAGCAAAATCACGATCATCCGATGATCCCGTCCCACTCAATCCAAACGAGTGGCTACTGGCCGACCTGGCCCATGAACTCCAGATGCCGACGACAACGCTGCATAACTGGTTGCGACGCGGTTGGGTCGAAGCGCGGAAACTCAGTGACCAGCGAGGGCACTGGGTGCTGTGGGCCGACAAGGAGGAGATTCGGCGTCTGCGGCAATTACGAATCACCAAGCAAGGTTGGCCGGACCGTCCATATCCGGAATCTCTTACGAAACCAAAACGGCTGACTGGCAGCGGAAAAGCCGATGCAATTAACTGGCAATACTAGCCCTGGCATAATCGTTGTGACAACGGAGGCATTATGGATGGCAAAGTGAAATCTTCTTTCGTTTTTTCAAGCATGTCCTGGGTTGTCGGCACTTGCTGAGCACCGATCCCGTCGGCATCGAAATTCAAGCCTACTGCGCGATCATCGCCTGTCTGCTGATCGCGTTGTGG
>JBGSKR010000345.1:0-2874 GCA_041741135.1 Mariniblastus sp. | reverse complement strand
CTTGGGCTGGCGATTAATGACTCAGCCTACGAAGCCGAGATATATCGGGCCGGAATCGAGGCGATACCCGAGGGACAGATCGAGGCTTCGAAAGCGTTGGGCATGTCGCGCTGGCTAACCATTCGCCGCATCATCGTGCCGCAAGCGACACGATTGGTGATTCCGCCGATGACCAATGATTTTATTGCGCTCTTCAAAGACACGGCGGTTTGCTCCGTGATTACTGTCGTTGAACTGAGCAAAGAATACTACATTCAAGCCCGCAGCACGGGATCGATTATCGAGCTGGGGCTGCTGACGGCGTTGTTGTATCTGTTGATGAGCTACCCACTTTCCATTGTCGCGAGTCGGTTAGAAAAGCGACTGAAACGAGATTCTCGCTCATGATTGAAATCAAAAACTTAGTCAAACGATATCATGGGCACGAGGTGTTGAAAGGCGCGTCGTTGAACGTCAAGCGCGGGGAAGTCGCTGTTTTGCTGGGACCGTCGGGCAGTGGAAAAAGCACTTTGCTGCGAACCATTAATGGGCTGGAGTCGTTTGACGATGGCTCGATTCGTGTCGATGAAATTGAGCTGCTACCGCGGCCTGAATCCGTTCGCGCCATCGCTTTGAAGGCGATCCGACATCGCGTCGGGATGGTGTTTCAGCAGTTCAATCTCTTTCCGCATCGCACGGTATTGCAAAACATCACGGAAGCACCTGTGTACGTGCTCGGAATCGGCCAGCGCGAGGCGAACGCAACGGCACTCGAGTTGCTTGAAAAAGTGGGCTTGGCCGACAAAGCACATGTCTATCCTCGCTCGTTATCAGGAGGTCAACAGCAACGGGTCGCGATTGCGAGGGCCTTGGCGATGAAACCGGAAGTGATTTTGTTCGACGAGCCGACCAGTGCTCTGGACCCGCAAATGACAGGTGAAGTCACCAAAGTCATGCAAGATTTAGCAAAATCGGGTCAAACCATGATTGTCGTCACGCACGGAATGGGTTTTGCGAAAACAGTGGCCGACACTGTTCATATTCTCTATCAAGGCTTGATCATCGAAAGCGGCAGCCCGGCAGAAATATTCAGCAACGCTCAACATCAACAAACGAGAGATTTACTTGGAGAAATAGCGTGAGTCAGCGTAGGTAGTGGGTGTTGGGTGATCGATCCGAAGCGATATTTTCTTTGCCCACTACCAACCGGAACTGCTGAAACCAGAACCGGACGAACCAAATGAAGAGCTGCTCGACGAATCCGAGGAAGAGCTAAATGAAGACGACGAGGAGGAAGACCAGGAGTTTGATGAAGAAGACGAGCTAGAAGGGCCAAAGGAAACTCCGCTACTGCTCGAGTTTCCGAAGAACGAGTTCGCTCCCGACACACTGCTTGAGCGACGTCGTCTCGCTTCGTCTTGTTGCAACCGAATCCGCTCTCGTGTGGCTTGGCTGCGGGCTTTTGCCAGAGCCGCGCGGCTTTTTTCGGCAGCGGAAGACGCAAGCTTAATCGATTGTTGATACTCTCCGTCAGAAAGCGCGCGCCTTGCTCGCTCCAAGAGTTCGTTTGCCGGATTCATGACGACGACAATACCGAAATCGCCTTTCCAACTGTTCGTCTCATAAGCCAAATTGGAAGCCACTTCTAAAGTTTTGACGGCTGCTTCCGCCAATTGCAATTCACTGCGGAGTTGGCCATCGACCAAACCTAACTCGCGCGTCACGCGACTGGCTTCTTGATGGACGACTTTCCAGTCTCCATGTGATTCCAGTAATGATTGCTGTAGCTGTTCCACCGACGATGTCAGCGTGGCAACTTTCGCTTGAGACTGTTTTAACTGATTGCTGTCGGGAATTCGGTCGTGCGTCGAGCGGAAGACCGATTGCTGCGCCGTATCTAATTCTCGTTTGGCTGCTGCGACGGCTCGCTGGGCTTCGCCATGAGCGTTTCGATCTGCGACCAACGCTCCTCTGAGTCGATCACCGCGAATTTCCAGTGCTCGCATTCTCGTTGCATCATCCAGTGGATCGCGCTGATTGGGCTGACTTGCAAACTCTTCCACCAATTTTGTCGCCGCCGATTCGAGCTCGCGATAATTTTCGACGGTGTTCGCTTGCGTGCGTTGGTCTTCCACCAATTCGGCAAAGCCATGCACCGTTTGCTGAAGTCGCTGAAGTCGATCAAGATTCTCCACAAAGCGCACCTGCAACTGCTGACAATGTTCGCCGATGGCTGTTAATCGATCATCGACCATGATCCGTTCGTGCTCAACAAGCTCCAGTAAATTCGCGGCTTCGAGCACGCAACCGGAAAAATGCAATTGCGAGATTTGATCGTGAGCGAGTGTCTTCGACTCGACCATCGACTTCGAAGTCGCTAACCAATCGAGAATCGTTTCTTCGCCGCCCGAGGTCAGCTCGCGATCGATGAACTGGCCGGTTTCGTCAATTTCGTGAGCCCGACGAACTCGTAGCGATGACGGTGCAAACTTCGCTTGCGCTGCGGCCACTGCAGATTCTTTCTCGCCCAATTTCGATGTTAGCGCCTCAAGGCGTTGAGCTAAAGATTGGTGCTGTTCAGGAAACGTTTCCGTCGCCTTCAGCGAATTCTGGATCATATCGCGAGCGGTCGATTTCTCGATCTCGATGACTTGAAGCGATTCGAGTACCGAATTGACGCCACCGTAATCCAGTGCGGCCCGCGCGGATTGCAATTGCTTCTTCGCTTGCTCCAGTTCGTGATCCGGATTGTAGTCGACTTCATGAAGCGCCGAGGTGGCGGGAAGATTCAAAGCGTTAGCAATCTGTGTTCGCGCGGCGGAAATTTCCGAGTTTAGTTCCTCGAGGGACGGAGCCACAGTCTGCGTGATGTCGAGCGCGAGTTCCACACAACGT
>JBGSKR010000344.1:0-3268 GCA_041741135.1 Mariniblastus sp. | reverse complement strand
GTCCGTTGGCGAGCGCAAGTAGTGCTCTCCGTTCGGCGCCCTGAAGCTGAACAAATTTCGTACGCGGCGTTTCGGGTGATTCAAGAGAAGAAGCTATCTGCGACGATTCCGTTGGTGATTGAATCGATTCCCTTGTTCGACAAGACTCTTATTCTCGAGGCGGCGCAGACGTCCTTGGTCGCGGCGGCACGGGCCGATGACGCTCCGCTTCTGCTGGCCGCCATGAAGGATGAGAACCAGTTCGTCCGCGCGGCGTCAGCGGCGGCCTTGGCCGAAGCGATTGGCGAAAAGGCAGACGAAAACCTGCATGCCTTGCTCACCGACCAAAGCGATTTTGTTCGCATGACCGCCGCCCGGGCGATGGCCAATTACGGACAACGTGACTCTCTCGCCACGCTGGTGGCGTTGCTCGATAGCGAAGATCTTGAGATGCGCACGCAAGCCTGGGAGACACTCAGCAGCCTGACCCGTCAGTTCTTTGCCTACGCCGCTTACGACAAGGCCGAGAATCGCCAGAAGGGGGTCGCCGAGTGGCAGAAATGGCTTGCTGACAGTGGGCAGACCGCCGAGTTGCGATTCCCATTGAAGCCCTGGAGCTACTACGGCGTAAGTTACCTAAACGGGAACACGCTGTTGGCCTACGGCTATCAAAATAGGGTTGCCGAACTCGATCTCGGCGGCGAGGAAATCTGGAGTTACAACATCGAATATGCTTCGAGTGCCGAAAAGATGCCCAATGGCAACGTGCTGATCGCCTGCAATTCTCGGGTTGAGGGTAAGGCTAAGGTCGTGGAAGTGGACCGCGAAGGCAAGATTGTTTGGGAGTTCAGCACGCCTGGTCCAATGAAAGCCAAACCGCTCCCCAACGGCAACATCCTCATTGCCGACTGGAATCAGAAGAAAGCGATCGAGGTCACCCGCGAAAAGAAGATCGTTTGGGAAAAGTCGTCCGGCTTCTTTCACCTCACCGACGCCCATCGCCTGGAAAACGGCAACACCCTGATCGCTTGTTCGAACGGCATCACGGAGATTACGCCGGATCTTAAGGTCGTTTGGGAATATTGCGGAAAAGATACGAACGTGCTGGGCTGTCAGCCGCTGCCCAATGGTAATGTGCTGGTCGCCTACCGCGACGGAGTCTATGAAGTCAATCGCGAGAAACTGGTCGTTTGGGAGCTTAACCTTAAGGAGGAAGGATCCACCGCTGACGTCTTTCGCCTGCCCAACGGCAATACGTTGATCACCGGTGGGAAGCGATTCGTGGAAGTTTCGCCGGATAAGAAAGTCGTTTGGGAATTGCAAGGTTGCCAACACGGAACGGCACGACGGTGAACGACGACGCGGCCACGTTTGGCGATGTTCCCCCGACAGATTAGTTTTGTATCCGGAAGGCTTCACTCACTTTTGTCGCATCTCGCATAATTGACAGTTTCGGAACGCTTTTCATGGCACGAAAGCGGTTCACCGATCTTTTAGAAATAGAGGACTTCTTCAAAGGATCGCCGTTGTCTTCAACCAACGTCGATCCTTTCATCTATACTTGAGCAGTGAGAAAATCGTGAATCCATCGAATCCAGTTTCCAATGCGTTTACGACATCAGCCTCCCCTTTATCGTCTCATGCTTACGATGCAGTGATGGTCACTCCCAACGCAGATCGAACTTCACTCGCACAATCGTTGCCCGCGACCCATCCGACTGATTCCGAACGACCCTTGCAAACATCACATTCCGCAATCAGTTCCCAGTCGGACTCACGTTCGTCGTACCACGATCTCGACGAGATCCTGGCGCGATTGAACGGTTGTGTGCAATTGGTTGAAAATGAACTCGCCGCCTATCGCGGTGCGGAATTCGGAACCGACGCCAGTCCTCGCACCGACTATTTGTTGTCGATCATCATTCCGGTTTACAACGAAATGGCGACGATCGGACGAGTCATCAGTCGCGTGGCTTCACTGCCGCTCAACACGGAAATTGTTTTGATCGACGATTGCAGCACCGACGGCACGCGTGAAGTCTTGAAATCGCTGGAAGGTTTGGGCCAGTTCAAAATCATTTTGAAAGAGAAAAACGCAGGCAAGGGAGCCGCGCTGCGAACCGGTTTTCAACATGCAACCGGTGACTTCATTGTCATCCAAGACGCCGACCTCGAATACGATCCGCGAGATATTCCGCTGTTGATTCAGCCCTTACTACGTGACGAAGCCGACATCGTTTACGGCTCGCGTTTCATTGGCGCTGAACATCAAGACAAATCATTCGTTCATCGTTTCGGCAATGCAGTTCTGACCGGTGCCTCGAACCTGTTCAGCGGACTGAAATTGACGGACATGGAAACATGTTACAAAGCCTTCACGCGCGATGCGATTCGCGATGTGGAGATCGAGCAAAACCGGTTCGGTATTGAGCCAGAAATCACCGCCAAACTTGCTCGTCGAGGTCACCGTTTTGTCGAAGTCCCGATTTCCTACCAAAGCCGTGGCTACGACGAAGGGAAAAAAATCGGAATTCGCGATCTCTTTAATGCTTTCTGGTGCATCGGTCGCTACGGCGTCTCGGACTAACCGTAGCTTGGACATTCCTGTCCGAACATCCTCCAAACCGACGGACAAGAATGTCCATCGTACATAAGTAGCTTGGACATTCCTGTCCGAGCATTTGTTCCTGTCCGAGCATTTGTTGCTACGCTGGTTGATGTTAGGATGTTGCTAACTTAGCCACATCCTTGAGAAAGTTACCCTCGTGATCAAGACGGAGAATCTGACAAAAAAATATGGCGATAGCTTCGCCATCAAAGGCATCGAGCTAGACCTTCAGCAAGGCGATTTGTTCGGTTTCATTGGCCCCAACGGTGCGGGAAAGACAACGACGATGCGGATCATCGCCACGCTTTCGGAACCATCCTGGGGTGAAGCCTACGTCTGCGGCCATTCGATTTACGAGAATCCGAAAGAGATTCGGCGATTGGTCGGCTACATGCCCGACTTCTTCGGAGTCTATGACGACATGAAAGTCATTGAGTATCTCGAATTTTTCGCCGCCGCTTATCGGATTCGCGGCTCGGCTCGGCGGAAGAGATGCGACGAGCTTTTGCAGGTCGTTGATCTCGATTTCAAACGTGATGCGTTTGCCAACACTTTATCTCGCGGTCAGACTCAACGATTAGGACTGGCGCGTGTGTTGCTGCACGACCCGCAAGTCTTGTTGCTCGACGAACCGCTCAGTGGACTCGATCCTCGCGCTCGCATCGAGATGCGAAATTTGCT
>JBGSKR010000343.1:0-1572 GCA_041741135.1 Mariniblastus sp. | reverse complement strand
CATGGACGGCAACGTGGCACCCGTTCAGCAATTAAAACAGACTTGCGATCAACATCAGTCGCTGATGGTTGTCGATGACGCGCATGGGTTCGGCGTGCTTGGTGGGACCGGAGCCGGTTTGCTTCAGCAAGCGGGCATCGCGATCGGGGACAACGTCTTGATGATGGGAACACTTGGCAAAGCCGCCGGTTCGTTCGGCGCATTTGTGGCTGGCGACGCGGACTTGATTGAAGCCTTGATTCAGTTCGCCCGTCCGTATATTTACACCACCGCTCTACCGCCTGCCGTCACCGCAACTTCGTTAGCGGCTCTAGAAATTATTCGAGAGGATTCTTTTCGCCGAGAGAAGTTGCGAGATAACGTCGCCCATTTTCGCAGCGCCGCCGCTCAAGCAAATTTGCCCCTCGGCAATTCTCAAACGCCGATCCAACCGTTGCTGATCGGTGAATCAGCCGTCGCATTGCGGATTAGCGAGCAATTGCGAGATGCCGGAATCTGGGTCAAGGCCATTCGCCCGCCGACAGTTCCTGTCGGCACTGCGCGGCTGCGGATTACGCTCTCCGCAGAGCACACCCACGCGGAAATCGAACTTTTGGTAAACTCGTTGGTCGCGAGCTTTGAATCGTAGTAACCTTTCACGGTGATTTTAAAAAATGTCGTTTATCGACATGGTTCGTAGCCGAAGTCGTGAGACTTCGGTTTTATCTGTTTGTAGGATTTCCGAACTCTCACGAGTCCGGCTACAATCCGTGAACGGTTACGAATCGTAAAACCATGGTCAGCGTTTCCGATTCAATTATTCGGCTTTACAGCGATCTTTGACCTTTCTCGAACTTTTCATGTCTCTTCCCTATCTCGTCCTGCTGCATGGCTGGGGCGTCAATTCACAAATCTGGAATTCGCTGTTGCCCGCACTTCGCGAGTCGTTCGAAGTCATCGTGCTCGATTTGCCTGGCTATGGACACGATCATGCTTTTGACGGAGAGTATTCACTCGATGGCGTCGTGGATCGAATCATGGCGTCCGCGCCGACGAAAGCTCATTGGGTCGCTTGGTCACTCGGAGCCACCATCGCAATGCGAGCCGCTTTACGTGATGCGGATCGTTTTCTGACACTTCAGTTAATCTCAGCCACGCCAAAATTCATGAACGATGATGCATGGAAATTCGGCATGGAGCAGGCACCACTAGAATCGATTGAAGCTCGTTTTTGCGAAGACTATGCGCGAGGCTTAAAGAGATTTTTAAGTTTGCAAACCGACAACCGAATCTTGGCCCGCTCATTGTTCGAATCGATCACAGTAATGTCCGCACCTTCAACGCAAACACTTTCCAATAGTCTCCGATTGCTGACGGAAACCGATTTGCGTCCTTCCATTGGATTGCTGCGAACCAGAGTACAAGTTGTCGCCGGTGCAAGCGACGAAATCGTTTCGCCCACAGCAAGTCGTTGGTTGGCAGATCAGATTCCTGACTCCGATGTCGTAAAATGCATGCGGGGGGTTTAAACTCCGGCTTTATGATTCCCCATGTGGTTGCGGCAGCCTTAGTATCTGAGAACAAGATTCTCGC
>JBGSKR010000342.1:0-3958 GCA_041741135.1 Mariniblastus sp. | reverse complement strand
AGGAATGCGTTGAAGAAGTGGTCGAAGTGATTGTAGCTTGCAAAGGCAGCGGCGATTTTAATCAACGGTTCGCGTCCTCTGGGCTCTTTTGCTACTAACTCATTTCGTTGAGAGATGAGGAGGTTTCAAGGAGCAAGGCACCTAAAGCAATATTAGCAGAACTCCAATCTGTATTTCAAAGTTTCCTGAATTCCAGTTACTAATTTTCGAGCTGCTACTTCTTCATGCTTTCTAGTAATTCTTTTTCGAGTTCCTTAAATGACAGCGGGCCTCCCCTTCGTTCTTCATCAAGTTTTCCTTCATACGCTTTAGACTTGGCCACTGCGGCAGCAAACTCAAGCATTTGGATATGCGTTTCAGGCTTTTGAATTTGCATTTGCAATCTTGGATGATCGATTGCCCAAGCTACAAAAACGGCGAATACCAACGAAACGAAAAACAGAAATGAGATGGAAAAGCTGTTTGGAATTTTCATCGATGATTCACATTATCGATTCGTGGCAAGCAAGCATCCAAGATTACAAGTCGCCAAAAAACGATTGTCCATTATTTTGCTGCGTTCGATACTTCTGCCAAGACCTCAAGCTTCGTCATTTTCCTGTCGCCAAATCTTCCTGTCGGCAATCTTTCCGTCCTGAGTCTTTCTGTCCAAAACTTTTCCGTTCCCAATCTTTTGTTCTCGCCAATTGTTGCACTGCGTCGCCCACCCCATCAGGTTTGCTTGGATGGCCTGCCGCTGATTTGCCGACGGACGATTAAAACGCGGAGGCACGGAGGACGCGGAGAAAAAGCAGCACCATAAATAAAACTCCGCGCACTCCGCTTCTCCGCGTTTCCAGCTCGTCGTTTCATGTCGTGGAACCGGAGGCTACCACGCCAGCGCCTGATGTTTTCCAAATCGGCTGATGTTTTTCAATTCGGCTGAGTTGCCCCGCTGTTGCGTGATGCGAGGCTGTCGTGTTTTAGATGCTCGATGATCGTTTGCATCTGAGAAGCAGGGATCGCATAGCTGGCCGCGCGTCCGCTGCGCGAGATATTCATTCCCAAGACTTGTCCGTCGAGATCGGTAATTGGTCCGCCACATTGTTCCGGAAACAGTGGGCTGTCATGCTGGAACACACTTGGAAAACCATCGGCACGACGACTTGGTAATGCTCCCAAGCGATTCATCATTTTGAAACGCGCAGCACGTTCACCAGAAAGATTTCGACCCGCTAATTCTGCGTGGACTTGTTGGGTAATTCCGTTGCGAAAGAAATCGATCGCCACACGATCTCCCGGACGATGACTGCGGATCACGCGCACTAGATCGGAGACGTCACTTACGATCGTATTGCCGATGCGAAAAATGACATCACCATCTTTCAATCCCGCCATGTAGGAAGCGTTGCCTGGGCGAATGTCGGAGACCAACACGCCGACGGAGGTTGTTTGCGGTTGCACGCCCAGAAACGCCTGCTCGCCGGACACCGTAGAACGCGGTACCGCGCTATAGGTTCCCAGTGCCAAGACCGAACCGTCGCTGTCGGGAGTCAACACAAACTGTCCCAATCCTGGTTGGGAATCGGACCATTTGACCGGCGTCAAGTCAGTGGCTGAAACCGATAACAGCGCCACATCATTCGCTTTATCGACCCGCAAAATCTTTGCCGGCAAGCTTCGTCCATCTGTCAGCTTGCAATGAATTGTTGTTTCGTTCTCGACCTCAGAGGCTTTGGTGACAATCAAGCCGTCGGTTGCAACGATCAGCCCGAGTGAGATTTGTTTCTCATTGCTAGTAACGCGAACGGTGCTCGCTGCCGCTGATCCGACGGACGACTTAAGCGGTTCAGTAGTCGAAATATGTTGCCGCTCGAATCGCTGCATGGGGCGATTGCGAAGGCTTGGTAGTTCAAACTTAAGCGCGATGTTGCCTCCACAATCGATCGCTTTGATATGATCAAGTCCTTCGAATGGATTGATCGGATCGTCGCGAAATTGGCGAAACTCTTTCGGTGTGAACTCGACGGTGGCAGAGTTTTCGTCAATCGCGATTTGGAATTTTTTTGCCAACTCCGGATCAAGATCATCGATCAGTCGGATAAAAACGTCCCTGACGTCCTCCGACAACTGCGCTTGAACGGGACTGCTTGCCAACACGATTCCGCTTAATGTTAACGCCGTTCGCAGCAAAATTCTGACGCAAAAGTTCATGGGCAACCTACCTGGGTTGAATCTCGAAGCGGATAACTTTTCCGTTTCTTAAAATGTCGATTGGAAAAACGTTTCCGGCATTTTCTTTTTTGATGGTCTCGATTAGTTGCGTGCCACCTGTAACCCGAACATCATTGAACGCGATCACCACATCGCCGATACGGATTCCAACTTCTTCGGCAGGAGAGTCTGGTTTCACGGCAGTGATCTTTGCTGTTGGACCCACTTGGTCAACTGTCACGCCGATCTTGCCTGGCTTCTTCGCATCACCTGGTTCGCTTAGCTCTGCCAGTTTTCCCCATGATTCGCCACGCGCCAGTCGATCCCAATCGCGGGCAAAGATGTCAATCGTGACATGACGATTTTCTGCAACGGACTCACCAATCGAACTATGGATCGCAATTAGTTTTCCGTTGAGATCAAACAGTGGCCCACCCGAATCGCCGCCGATCAAAACCGCGTCGGTCAAAATCTGATGATTTCGTCGAGAGAGAATTTTACCCGTTCGCACGGGAGGCTTGCGACCTAATTCGAATCCACCTGAGTGACCGAGGGAAACAACCCATTGTCCGTTTTCAAGCTTTCGACCATCTGACATTTCTACAAAGGGCCATGGTCCGGGTTCGGTGATTTGGGCCATTCCACTATCGACGTCCAAATTTTTGCCCAGCGATTTTGCTTTGACGGTTCGGCCTGATGGAAGAATCACTTCCAGCGATTCAGCTTCTGAGATCACATGTCCGGCAGTTAGAATCAAGCCAGATTTGCTCACGATCACGCCAGTGCCGAAACCAACACCGTCGGTAATCGCGACGCAAGCGTCCATGTTCTTGGCGACAACTTCGCTGACTTTTTGCTCAACCTCTCGCATCCGAGCCAACGAAGGATTATCGGCGATGGAGATTGGTGACTGCGACGTCGGCCATCCTCCGACAAGTAGCACAAACAAACTGAGGCAGCGACAAATTGGGATGCGATTCAGTTTCATGGAATAGAATTTCGTTGAAACGTTAGATTAAACGTACACGGAATGGTTAAAGTAGTGGTGAACTTCCTCAATCAAGTCGTTTGGATTTTGTCAGTCGCATTTACTTCTATCGGCAATATCGCGTCTTGACTCGATTAGATATTTTACCCAACTTGCCAGCATAATCGAGGCTGTAAGTTAAATTCCTTGAGCAACGAGCGCCTCGCTTTCTTAACAACACGAGTTTTGAGTCGAGGCTTCGCCATGCCAACGGTCGTTGAAAGTATGGAGCCGTGCACGGTGATCCATACCACGATTAGGGTAACCGCAACGTAACGTCCCAATCACGGCAATTCCACCACCGTCAAATGCTTTGCTATTATAGCAGCCGTATTATAGTAGCCGTATTTGGAGCTGCGTGATCGCAAGATCGTTCGCCCGATCGTTCAATGGGCGTCCAATATTACATGGACAACGATGAAACCTACAATCATTCGGCTAGTTTTGTTGATTTGGGTCTCTCCAAATACTTTAATCGGACTTTTGGTCGGAGGTTTGGGATTGTTGACTGGTGGGCACGTTCAGCTAAAAAGAGATTGTTTAGAATTTTATGGTGGTTGGGTAACGTCGTTGTTGCGACGTATTCCGCCTACTGGAGTTGCGGCGGTAACCTTGGGACACACAATCATCGGACAGAATCAACGGTTTTTGGCGGATGCGCGTGATCATGAACATGCTCACGTACGGCAGTACGAACGTTGGGGGCCGATGTTTCTACCAGCTTATTTGGGAATTTCG
>JBGSKR010000341.1:0-3657 GCA_041741135.1 Mariniblastus sp. | reverse complement strand
AATCGCGTCGTGTGCGCGTAAAAGTATCAGCAGGCGTGGTTCAAGACCATTTTCACAAACTTCAGCGAGCGGAATACACAATCAACAGCCATCGGGATGACTCGTTTTCCGTCGTCCTTGACCACGCTCGAAAGTTGCAAGCCGGAGAAATTTTGTGTCAAGTGTTTCGAGAGGACGAAGAACCACTAGAACTGAACCTGAAGAAACTGAGCGACGGATACCGCGTTGAATTTCTACTTCAGCCGCGCGATGTCTTGAGGATCGTTTTTGTGGAGACCTGTGTTGTTCAATCCAGCATTCGGCTATGCGGCGAGGACGCCAATGACGGCGAACTGCGTGTTGGTTGGCTGGTCGATAATTTGATCGAGTCTAACATGTCGCTGGCTCAAGATCCTGAAATTCGGCGGATCATCGAGTTGCAAAGCATCTTGCAAGAAAGGCACAACCAGATTCTTCATGCGCAGGAAGAGTTGAAACGACTTAATGCGAGGCAAGTTCGCTTGCGAGAAAACATAAAAGCCGGTGTGGGCGACCACCAATTGACTCGTTGGCAAGACGACCTTGCGCGTTCAGAAGACAACATCGTCCAAGTCGAAGAGCAACACATGCCGCAACTGGTGATTGCTCGCGATCTTGCGCGCCGCGAACTTCACAATGCCCTGTACGAATTTTCGCTTGACTGGAGCGAGTAAAGATCATCTTGTGACCATGTCAACGCCGTAAACGTATTGGCAACGCCGGAAAAGTAATTTTGAAGAATGGAAACCATTCTCGAACTCAAGAGCGCGTGAAGTCGTGTCCCGTACGGGAAGGATTCAATGTCTTGAATTTTTTGACGAATCTTACGATCGAGGCAGTTCAATTGCGAAGCAATTGCCAGTCGGTTTCTTATGAGTCAGCTGAATGCTTCCACCGTGAGCATTGACGATTTTTCTGGCAACGGCCAGCCCGATTCCGTAGACACGTTCGCTTTCATCAAGCCCCAAGGGAATCAGGATCGCATTTGAATTTCCAATATTGATTGGCATTCCCTGATCGGAAATTCGAATCGTAACGTTCTCCTCGCTATCCGATATCCGAACCAAAATTTTGCTAACCTTGGATTGGCGACTGGCTCGCTGACACAATTGAATCACATGGCCAACGGCTGACTCAATTGCCAGAGTATCAAACCGAAACGATGGCCGTTCGGCTTTTGACTTAAAACTAATCTCATGTTTTGGTAAGCCGATGAGCGGTCGATTTTTTTTGATTGCAGCTTGGACGACTGAGTTCAAGTTGGCCGTTTCGAGGTTCGGCTCAAAGGTTCCCCCGAGTAATAACATGTCGGCCACGAGTTGCGAAATCTGTTGCTGGTTGCGGGCGACAATTTGCCAACCTTTTTCAATTGTCGAAACATCGTTCGACGCGAGTCCAGCGTCAACCAAATGTGACCCACCATTGATGCTTTGAAGTACATTCTTTACATGATGAGCAATCGCCCCCGTGGTCTCGCCGATTGCTGCCAAACGTTCCTTTTCGAGTAAAGCCGCATAATAGGACTCGTTTTCGAGAGCAACGGCCGTCTGGTGAGCCATGGCAATCAACAACTTCAGGGAGTCTTCGCTAAATCGTGGTGGCTCTGAATCGCCAGGACAAACCAGAGTATCAAGATAAATTAAGCCTAAGAGTTGCTCGCGACCTTGAATCGGCACACACATCACTTCGCCCGTATTAAGGCGCAGGATACTCGGCTGCGCTCCCCATCGACGGTCTTCCGCCGCTCGGCTACTCAAAATGCCGATTCGCTTCTTGCGAACATAATTGACAATCGACTTGCTGACGCGAAAATCGTGCTCCCCCAAGTTGGCACGACATCGATAGCTCTTTTTTTCTAATTCGCTCTCGTTGCCTTCATCGTTTGCCTGTTTCAACAAAAACACGCATCCGCGATCAGCCGCAATCCACTCGAAGATCAACTCCAACACTTCATCGAGCATCCGATCGCTATTGCTATTGCGACTGGTGGCCAGAGATGTGTGATACAGAAATCGCAAATCGTTGCCGACCTGAATGATTCGGCGGTTAGCCTCGGAATCCGTGAATCGAGCATAATACTTCGAGTCGTCAGAGAGATGCGACGGTTTTGTAAAAGCGCTGGAATCGGAAAGACGATTCAGAGTATCCTCGTGACGAGAACCACCGTTGTGTGAATCTTGAGGCGAGCCAATGTTTTTTGAGGCATCGTTTGACGGTAAGGCCTCAGCTCCATTCGTTGTCGGTTGACTCTGAAAAATTAACTCAGTGTCACCAATTAAAATTCGATCGCCCGGTTTTAATTCACAACGAGTTATCGAAACGCCATTAACAAACGTGCCGTTGGCGCTGTTGAGGTCGGTCAAGAAAACGCGACCAGACTCTTCTGTTTGCAATCGGCAATGCCGGCGCGAGACTCGTATGTCCGAAAAGCAAATGAAGTTAGCGGAATCCCGACCAATGACCGCCACCGGTTGGTTGAGTGGAAACCGTTTCGACCCAGCAACGCCAGGAACATGCAGATATTTTTCCACAGCAGCTCGGGGTGAAAAAGTAGAGTTTTAAAATGGGACAACTGACAGTAATTTACTTATTCATATCGTCAGGTTCGGCTGCGGTGTCTTGTTGAATGTTCATCTGCTGAACGACCGGTGGTTTGTCTACCTGCTCAACAGAACGATTAAAGCACCCCACTGAAAAGCAGAGCAGAAAGCCAACGACGATGTAACAAGTGAACAGGCGAACGCAAATCATGAAACTAAGCTCCGATATAAAAACAAAAAGCTGGAAACTTGGGACCGGAAAACCGTTACGATCCTCGCAAAGAGAAATCACCTGAAAAACATTACGCGAAGGGTAAACTTTCGTGTCACTGGAAAAACTTGAATTATGATGATTTTAGCTGCTCTCTTGCACCTGTAAAATCTCCCCAAACGACAATCTTTCGTCTCGGAAATGGAAGCGGCTAACGCACTTCTTAATTCGCTCCTTGGTGGTGTTCCATTGTTAATCAAGTCTCCGAAAAATCCAAGAAATACCTATACGTCTCACGAAGATGGCACATCTCCGCTTCGTCGTTTTGATGGAGTATTTCGACAGTTACATCGAGCCTTGGACCTCGTACAGTTCCTTACGGAATGGACGTTGGAGCAGATGCTCCGCACGATGGGCACCTGGATGGTCCGTTTCATTAGCGGTTTAGTAGTTGGCTTGGTTTTCGTTTTATTGTTGGTGCGATTTGTGGTGTGGTTGTTTACTGGAGCTTAGGAACACTGCCGCTCGGTGGAATCGGATGAAATCGCCACTCCGCCGGCCTTCCTCTATCCTTCAGGTTCTTCATGATAAAGTGGCATTCCGATGGCAAACAACAAGTTGCCATAGATGTGATAAAACACTGGCACCAAAATCAAAATCAACAACGTGCCCGCCATTAAACCAAAGATCAAACTAACGGCCATAGGAATTAACACTTGAGCCTGCATCGAAGTTTCGAGCAGCATCGGAAACAATCCCGCCACGGTGGTGAGCGAAGTCAACAAGATCGGACGAAAACGACGCTTGCCAGCACTCATCAATGCCTCGAAGAGAGGCACGCCGTCTCGCACACGATGATTGATAAAGTCAACCAAGACAATTGAATCA
>JBGSKR010000340.1:0-3996 GCA_041741135.1 Mariniblastus sp. | reverse complement strand
CGCAAGGCATTTCAGCCGGATCGCGGGCGAGCCGATCACTGCCAGCCATTTTGATACGGAGAAAATCGATTCCCATTTGAAGATCAACCTGCAGGTCATCAGTGATGGGGGTGAGATAGTTGCTCAAGGCCGCTCGCTCACTGAAATTCGTAATCAGCTTGGCCCAGCGCATGTTTCGACGATTGTCGATGTCACCGATGAGACGTGGCATCAGGACGGACTGACCGAGTGGACGTGGTGCGATTTTCCGACAGAGTTCACCATCACACGCGGCGGAACACGGCTCGCCGCCTTTCCGACGTTGGTTGACGCTGGTGAGAGTGTTAATTTGCGACTGTCCGATTCGCGAGCCGCCAGTGATCAGACTACAAGAATGGGGTTGACGCGGCTGCTGCATTTGCTGCACCGCAAACAAATTAAGTCGCAAGTCAACTGGTTGCCCGATCTGGATCGTCACAGCGTCATCCTCGCGCGCGTGATGGGTTCGGCGGAACTAAAGTCACGATTGGGTGATTTGATTGTTCGTATTGCTTTTGTCGAGCGCGAAAAAATTCCGCGCTCGGCTGCCGCGTTTCAAGAGCTGCAATCAAACGCCACCGAACGAATTGGAGCTGCGACGCAAGACGTGGCCAAGTGGTTACCCAAGGTCGCTGCATCGTTGCATCAAGTCTTATTGCGAATCGATGAACTTCCCACTCGCTTCGTAGCCAGCAAGAAGGACATCCAATTTCAATTTGATCAATTGTTTGTTGACGGATTCATGACGAAATCGCCATGGCAATGGTTGCAGCAGTACCCGCGTTATCTTGATGCAATTCTGTATCGCATTGAAAAATTGACCGAGACCGATCCAACGAAAGAGGCTCGTCACATCGAACTGGTGGATCGGTTTTGGAGGCAATACGCCGATTCGCTTCAGTATCAGCAGACGCAAGCGATCATTGATCCCGAACTCACGCAATTCCGTTGGATGATCGAAGAGTACCGCGTTTCCTTATTCGCCCAACCGCTAGGAACATCGATCAAAGTCTCCGACACGCGCCTCGAGAAGCAATTAAAATTAGTTCGCTGAGCATTGAGAATTTAAAAAAGCCTCGCGAAAAGCAAACACGTTAAATCGCTCCCTTACGAAGCAAGGCCAACCATGGGTCAAGAGCCAAGTTAGCATATTGAAGATCCTGCGCTTGGGTAGTTCGGCGCTTTCTAGTAGTTTAAAATCGAATTAATGGATGAACCCAAACCACCACCGATCGCAACCCAGACTCCCCACAACAATTTGTTGGAATACGGGTTGTCTCATCCAGAGACGGCCAGAAGTCTGATTCGGCAAATGATTGCCGAGAAAGCATTGAAGGAGCTTGATCTATCGACGCTGAAGCGTCAGCCAAAATCATTTGTTGATCAAGAACTTCGCCACAGCCATTCCGATGTGATCTATTCGTTGATGACACATCCTGACGCTGATGGACAGCGCGCCGAAGTCTCGATTTATTTCTTGATTGAACACAAAAGCGAGCAGGATTTGCTGACGGCTTTTCAACTGTTGCGATACATGGTGCGAATGTGGGAAGCCAATTTGCGAGATGGCCAACCATTGCAGCCGATCATTCCACTGGTGGTCTATCACGGTGAAAGGGAATGGCAGAAGAACCGGAGGTTGAGCGAGACCATACCTTATCCCACCGAATTGGCGGAGTTTTCCGTCCAGTTCCAGTTTCCGATTTTGGATTTGTGGCAGACTGAGATTGAGAAACTTCCAGCTCCGGAAGACCCGTTTTTGCAAAGTCTGTTTTACTTGCTAAAATACAGTCGTAGCTCGCAGTTGGCCAATTACCTTGAGGTAATCTTTCGAATGATTGCGAAGACGACAGATTCTGATTTAGCTAACAACCACATTTACGCAGCGTTTATTTACATCATGGCTACAAACCCGAACATCAATCCAGAATCCGTTAAACTAGCAATCAACGAATCATTTCCATTTTATATTTATCCTGACTCGATTTTAGGAAAGGAACGTGAAGCAGGAGTGGCAGAAGGAATCGAGAAAGGAATCGAGAAGGGAATCGAGAAGGGAATTGAGAAGGGACGGGAAGAAGGACGCGAGGAAGGGCTGGAGTTTGGCATCTTGATTGCCAAAATTCAGATGCAAGAAGAGCGATGCGGGCTGCCTATTTCGCCAGTCGAACAGTTCAAGTCTCGGTCGATTGCCGAATTACAAACCAGATTGGCTGAGCTTCAATCGAACTGAGGATTTCTCTAGCCAAAGGATTGCCGATCCACTACTCGATTTGCTATTCACTTTCTCAATTAAAAAAGTGATACCGTGAAGCGGACATTTTTCCAATCGACTGACTCACTCGCGAGCCACACACAGCGATACATCATGGTCGTGATTCTTTGTTTCTTTCTAAATGCAAGGTTGCTGTCTGCCGATGACTTGTTGACCATCGACAACGGCTCCGTGAAGGTTGGCATTGATCGCTCCAAAGGCGGCGCGATCACTTGGCTGTCATCGAATGCTTACCCAGAAAATGCGGTTAACGTTGCCGATCCTGGTCGATTGATCCAACAATCCTATTATGCAGGTAAACGTCTTGACCGGATTTCGGAAGGGCAGCACAAATCGTGGAGTCCATGGACTTGGAATCCTATCCAAGGCGGTGGTGTCGGTAGTCAAGCCAACAAAGGGACTTGGGCAAGCGTGACGGCGTTCGAAAAGAAAGACAACACTTTGTATTCGGAGACCGTCCCGAAGCTGTGGGACATGCCCGACGAAGAAGCAGAAGCCGTGATGCGTCAGTGGACGACCTTTGAGCCTGACATGCCCGGCGTTGTCTGTGTGCAATGCGAATTCCAATCACGGAGACGTGACAACGATCCGTGGGGCGAGGCAACGAACAGCCCGCAGGAACTCCCTGCCTGTTACTTCACTCGCAACTTCGAAACTGTTCGAAGCTATCTTGGCGACGGCAAATGGCGAGCGGAAAACCAGCGGCCCGGTCCTCCTTGGGGCAAAACAAGTCCACCGCGTAAAGCGATGGCCATGTTCGAGCGATCCGGTCAGGGCGTCGCCGTGTTTTCTCCGACCTCGGGTGAGAGTTGGAATTTCGGCCCTCACGGTGGTGGCCTCAGTACCAATCCAACCGACGGCCCCTGCATGCATGTCGCGCCGATCGACCGCGTGAAAATTGGTCACAACTCAACCTTTCGTTATCGCTACTGGTTGGTGATCGGTAACGAAACGGAAATCGCTTCGCAATTGGATTCGCTGTGGACGAAGTACTCCGCCGAGCGATCTCAGTTGGTCGAATCTTCAGAAGATGCCAAAACGTCGAGATGAACGAGCCGGAAAAGCAACGAACAACACGTCAACCTAAACTCGAAACCGATTTCTCTTGGGTACCGACGGCTTCTGTTTTGCTTCGAAGTGAAAATCTTGTAGCGAACTTCATCTCACGATTAGCAAATGGCTTTCGAACTGCGAGAAGCAGAAAGCATGCTCGAACTAAAAACTGAACTGCATCTGCGTTCGCATCAGCCAGCCCGTTGCCCCGGGATCGATATCGAGCGCGAATGATTCGATTGGCGCTCCATCTAAATAGGTGGCATCAACGGTCAGCTTTGCCGCGTGTCTCCGGAAATACCACACGGCGCCCAACGCGCGTTCGTCAGAACTTTCGCGGCGTGATCCTAACGAGCCGGATTCCCCGATGACTCGCGACCAACGCGCCAGTAGTTCCAGTTTCTGGGGAAGGACGTAGTAGCCTGTCTCCAACGAGAAACCATGATCGAACAAGTCAGGTTGAATGATGCCGACAAAGTCATTGATGTTGCGGAAGTAGTATTCGCTGGTTAGCGTGAAGCCACGGTACTTCACCGACGCATCAAGGCTGTACATCGTGACCAGATACTCTTCTGTTTCCGGAGGAAGGATCGAACCGAGCCTTTCTCCCGAGTCGACAACGCGAAGGCTGTTAAACTCGGTGGAGCCAA
>JBGSKR010000339.1:0-5588 GCA_041741135.1 Mariniblastus sp. | reverse complement strand
ATTTCAATTCTTTTCTTCCTTATTTCTAATTATAATTGCGACGAGAAGAATAGAAAAAACGGTTTTTTGTTACCTTTTCGCGATTGAATGTAAGCCTTGGTTTGATTTACAAATTCATCGGCCATCGTTTCGTCATTCCACAACGCTGATTTGCCGCCCCATTGCTTTCCAATTCGACCAATGCCATTGATCACCGAATTGTTGTGACCGTGAGTGCTTGGATAATAAGTCATCGCTTCCGGATTCAATTCGCCGTCGGGATATTCGGTACACTTCACTCCCGTTGGCTTCTTGTCGACGAATAACGGATCATCGGGACTGAGATCCACGACGCGATAATCTTTTAGATAAACACATGGCACGCGGTCGTTCGTTGACGGCAGCAGAAACGAAGAATCGAAACCGATTTCGAGCGGACCTGGCTTCACCTCTCCATTCCAGTCCACATCAATGCCAGCGGCACCGAGTCCCAGATGCCATTTTCCAATCACTGCCGTTTCATACCCAGCTTTTTTGAAAACTTGCGGCAGCGTTAACATTTCAGGCAGGATCGTCATTGGAGCATTGGGTGCCAGAATCCGAACGTTGTGACGAAACCCATGGATTCCGGTCAACATCGAAAATCGAGACGGTGTACACGTCGCGGCAGAACAATGACCATCGGTAAACATCAAGCTTTGACTCGCCAATTGGTCAATGTTCGGTGTCGGAATTAGTTTTGCTCCATAAGCACCGACGTCACCGTAACCCACATCGTCCCCATAAATGATGACGACGTTGGGCGTTGCACTTGCGGGTTGATCGTTTGCAATTGGCTGATTGTTGGTGGGTTTATCGGCGGCAGATAAATCGACTGATGCAAATCCTGCCAACACCGAAACAGCGGCCAAGTAACAAATGGCGGTGAATCTAAAAAACTTCAAGGTGGCATCCTATAAGTTAAAACGGACGGTTGGCAAAGCGGGGAAAACATTGGAAACTGTTCAGATTCGTTTCGCGGGGGATAAGTGAATTCCCATTTGCGGACTGACATTTTATCACACATTTATCTCTGATAGTTACGGAATCCCGGATGAAGTCACCCCGATTGCTACTGACTGGTTTTGCCGATGAATCAGCGAATCAGAAAACCATCGACCAGCAGTTTTCCGCGTTCGCGGCGCTGGGCCTGCGTTATTTCTCGATTCGTTTTCTCGATGCTGGAAATGGAATTAAAAATGTGATGGCACTCGACGATGGCGAACTGAATCTCGTGTTGGAGAAAATGTCCGAGTATGGTTTGAGCGTTTCGTCGCTTGGTTCGCCGCTGGGGAAAGTCAAACTGGTTGATGTCGAAGACGGAACCAAAACCGCTTATCGTCCCTTTAGCGAGTACCTCACAAAAGAAGTCCCGCGCGCTTGTGATCTCGCCAATCGACTCGGCTCGAAACTCATTCGCGGTTTTTCGTTTTACCATCCGAAGGACAGTTCGCTGGATTCGCATGTGGCGCAAGCGACCGATCAAGTCGGCAAGATTGCGGAAGTCTGTCAGCAACACGGGCTGATTTATGGATTGGAAGTCGAAGCGAATCTCGTTGGGCAGAACGGAAACGTGTTGGCAGACATGCACCGTGAGATTGCGAGTGAGGCACTGGTGCTGATTTTCGACGGTGGAAATTTAGTCATGCAAGGTTACTCCACCGAAGAAATTTTTCAGCAGTACCTTGCGATGAAACCGGGACTGGGCTGGATTCACATCAAGGACTTTCGCGTTCCCGCCGGCGCAAATCTGACCAAAGCCGGCCACGTGGACGAAGAAGCCGTGAAGCATTTTGTGCCAGCGGAAATTGGCGATAGTGGTCACGCAAAAATCATGGACGACCTTGCCGATTTTCTTCCGGAACTGGAATTGCGCATGATCGCGCGCGGTGCAGCAGGCGTGTTCGCTGATTTGGAGCCGCATGTCAAAGGCGGCGGGCAGTTTGGCGGCTTTAGCGGTCCCGATGGGTTCGGTGTTGCCTTAAGATCGTTTTGCCGTATTTGCGATGCGGCAGGAATCGAATATCACTTGAGAGACTTTGAGGACATCCGCGTTGATCGAGGATTTTAGTATTCTATTCGGTTTCTGTTGGTTTTGCGTTGAGCGTTGTATGAAATCGAAATCCTAAAAATCCTGCCATGGCCAGGCATACGACTCCGATAATGCAACTCGTGTCACCGATGGTTTTCATGGAAACACCGAAGTAGTAACCTGACATGGCGAGTGCCGCAACACCAATGCCCAGTTGCATGTAAGCCAATGCTTGACGTCGCTGCTCTTCGCTTGATGCGACAGCGGTGCGTGCCATGGAGTTGGCCAACTCGCGCATTTTATCCAGCGATTGGATTTTCTCCGCCTTTTGTTTGGGCACATAATCTTCAGCCCGCATGACTTCGGGATGCTCGATTTCAGTAACTGGTTGGCCGAACTGGTCTAGCGGCGTTTCGTCCGTTGTGAACAAGGGGGATGATGAAGAGGTTGTTGACTCGGAATGTGAGATTTTTGGTGATGGTTTTGCGGTGGATTGTGCCGGCCCCGAATTGCCTCGCATTCTTGCCAACAATTGAGCCATGTAGTCATCGACATCGTCTCCGGCACCGCTGGATATCGAACTCTTGATCGCGTTAACCGACGCTTTTGCTGGAGGCGCTGGCGGTGAAAAAGTTGTTGGGGTTCTTGTCGTGGTCGCTGTCGTGGCGGTTTGGGATTCGTCTTCGATGCCGTTCCACTGACCTTCGGCTTTCAGTCTCGCCAACAGTTCAGCGACGCTCTCTTGTTTCGGTTTCTCCGACTCAAGATCGGGTACGGTATCACTGCGAGCTTCTTCGGTTGTCACGTTGTTAACCATCGTTGACAAACTCGACGGTGCCTCAATCTTTTCAGCCGCAATAGTGGGTTGGGCTTCATCAACATCCGGCGAAGTTGACGAAGCAAACATGGGTGGGTTGTCCGATGCGCCACTGAGTGCCGGCGTTTCGCTCGTGTCGTCGGCGTTCGAAATCGTTCCGAGCATTGCCGTTGAACTTTCCTCAGCAGGAGAAGGTTGACGATCGGTAGCGAATTCGACTCGAGCGCCCAAGGAGTTATTCATCCAAGGTTTTGATTGATCGCCAACCAAGTCGTGCGGGGTTTCAGCGGGAGGGCTCTCCGACAAGGGCTGGAAATTCCCAACAGCGGGATGGGCCTCGTTCATATCGGCTGAAGTCAGCTCACTCGTCGTGTCAGATCTAGAATTGATTGGCGAAATGCGGTCAGCGTCATCGAGTAACATCGACGATGTTGGACGAATGCCCTCAATCTTGGCCCATTCCGAAGCGATTTTGTCGTTTTGAAATGACAATCGCCGACTTGCTGTCGCTTGCGGTTTGACGAATGACCGGGCTAGCCGATCTGGCACAAAATTTCGCTCGGGATCTTGCGTCGAATCTGGTTGTTGATTTTGATCAAGTTCTGTTGAAGTTGGGGAAAATTGCGAGTTTGCCACGCGGGCTGCGGAGGCATACCGGGCTCCAGTGTTTGTGGTTTGGATCGCCGCTGAAGGTGCCGAGATGGCGGTTGAGATATCTTGAGACCCGACCGGCACGATCTTTAAAAGTTGATCAGCCAAACGTTCCAAGCTGCGTCCCAACTCGTTGAATCGACGTTCCATCATCAAACTTTGATCGCGCGCCAATTCCTCAATCGAATGGACTCGAAGTTCCAGTTCGCCGAGCTTTTTGCTGGACTCGTGTTGCAATGGTTCGAGTTCTTCAAGTTCTTGATGTTGGTTGTGGATCATGGGTCTCTCGTTTTGAAGATTGTTTTGCTTCGCTTCTCGTTGATCTGGGCGATCTGGACTCATCATCGATACGATTGGAATAACCGAAACCCAAGATGGATGTTGCTTTTTTGAAACGTACGCAAGCAACACTCAGGCCAT
Organism: Mariniblastus sp.; assembly: GCA_041741135.1. GTDB lineage: Bacteria > Planctomycetota > Planctomycetia > Pirellulales > Pirellulaceae > Mariniblastus. The sequence goes on along the minus strand of JBGSKR010000339.1, from coordinate 1,650 downwards.
CAATTTTTATCCATTTGGGTGGAAACTCGTTCACAAGTTCGGTAAGCGCGCAGAAACTAGCTGGCAGTTCTTGCTATCTAGTCTTTCATGTATCGGCGCGTCGCCAACTGTCCATACAGTGACAGTCCTTGAAAATAGGACAAATCAAGATTTCGTTTCCGAAGATGTTGGCTATTTGCAACATTCAAATCTTTCCGCCAATTTTCAAAAATCCCGATAATTGGAAATTTTGCGTACTATAGTTCTGTGTCTCGGCGAACCAGATTACCCAAGACTTATAACTGACAAACCTTGCTCGCTAGTTCATTCGAACCAAGCTTGAACCCAGTTTTTCATACGAGCAAAGTAATTGATTTGCACCCTGTAGTTCCCATGACCTCGCATCGACGACACCGCACTAACTAGACAGAATCGGAAGAAAAAAATGCCGCGCAAGACTTCGCTGATAGTCCTTCGTCAACAACTCGTTGCTCGCCGTGACGCATTGCGAGCCACGATCCAAGGCGACGACAGTGTTTTAAACGAAATGTATCTGCCAACCGGGGGCGACGTCATCGATTTCGCCAACGACAGTTCGATTGGCGAACTAAGCTCGCAACTTGCTGAGGTTGAAGCACGAGAACTGCAAAACATTGAACAAGCGCTCGAGAAAATGAAGGCAGGAACTTACGGAAAGTGCGACGCCTGCAACAAGAACATCCCACTCGCACGCCTCGAAGCCCTGCCCTACGCAAGCTATTGCATTGGCGGCAAACGAGCCGCCGAAGCTGCGGGAGTCGAACCCAACACGATCGTCGATTGGTCGCTCATTCTCGATCGATCAAGCACACCCAGTTGGAGTGACTCGCACGTCTGATCGTCTATCTTTCCCAGTCTGCAGATTCCCACCTGCTGATCCTGAATCTAACGTGAAAAGCAATTTTTCGCTCGATTTTCAGCCCTCCATTTCGTAACGTTTCAATAACCAAAAATACCAACTTGCTGCCGACACGATCATGCCCGGACCTGATAGCCAACTTGCAACTTCGGAAAATGCCTCGCTCGCATCTTGTTGCACTTGCCGTTTCGTTTTCCGAAATTCGGTCACACGGCGTTCAAGTCGTTTATTGGGTCGTTTAATGGGTCGCTTGGACAAACTAAAAGTTGTGAGTCGAATCGGACTACTGGGACTCGGGACGGGAATGTTGGCCGACCATGCCTTCGCTCAAGAATCCCACAGACTCGTGCCGCCTTCAACAATTTCGACGAACGAGACTACTCGCACGTACACCGCGAAGCCAGTATTAGCGACCAGTCCTCTGCCCACCCGCGATCAAATGTATGAGGATTTGGCCGAACAAGCTGCCAGTTTGAATCGACATCATCAGCTATTGAAGCAAGTCATTAAAACGGTCGCTCCCAGCGTCGCTCACATTGAAGCCAAGAAACGTGAGCGCGGATCTTCGGCGTCAAGCGATAGTAGCAGCACTAACCGAACCCCTGTTGTCATCGAAGAAGCCGGATCAGGAGTCGTGTTTCAGCGGCAAGGTCGCTTCTTCGTTATTACGAATTTTCACGTGATCGAAAATTCTCTGATGGAAGATATTCGTATCGAAGCCGACGGGATGTATTACAAACCGACTCGCTTGATGCACGATCGGGAAACCGATC
>JBGSKR010000338.1:0-8228 GCA_041741135.1 Mariniblastus sp. | reverse complement strand
GCTGAAACTGTTTCACTTGAATCACGATCTGCCACAACGTTTGTCTCTTCATTGGTCGAACCCCCCAGTCCAACTCCCGGAATCAATCCAGAGGTCAGCAAGAATGCGCTCACGGCGACGGTGGCTAAAGCACTGGTCACCCAAGCAAACAAAGTCCACACCATTTGCTTAGTGTCGCGACGTTTTCGCCGACCGCGTAAATCTTCATTTGATTTGACTGCGATCTTTCCGCGACTGGTTGGCTCTCTTTTTCCTGCAACGGCGGGAAGCTCGTCTTGGTTTAAAAAATTTGGAAGTGACTGAGGCCGTTTTTTGACTTCGGGAGGAGCAATCCTGAACTCGTGATCATCCTGAACTGGCCAGTTAACCGAATCACCCGGTTCGTCGGCGATGATTTCAACTTCCGAAGAAACTGCCGACGACTCCGCAATGGCTTGACGCAGTTGATTGTCATAAACGATTTTCTCGTTCATCGTCAACAGGCAGCGCCGTGCAACCGCCAGTTCGCTGAGAATGTGTTGTGAAAGTTCACCTTGAGCGCCGCCTTGATACGACCGGACGTGCACCATTTGCCGATCCGCTGCATTGGCAATGATTTCTGGATCGCTTTCAAACAATTCGAGTCCAAGCAACCGGTAAAAATTTACCGGACGCTGTGGATCACGAATGCCTAGCCATTTTAAATAGGGGTCAAAGTCAGCCATGAAAATTGCTTCAAGATAGAGGTTGCAAACTAGTATTGAACCGACGTTTTAACGATCTCGCGTTTTATCGAACCGACGATTTTTTTATTGTAAGCATTCCCACAAACCCTGTCTAACCGCAGTTTGGTCACACTACCGAGACTGCACAAAATACGACACAATCCAGTCTTCGCCAAAGTACCCTACCACCCAAGTAGTGACGGCCACCAAAATACTCGCCACCAAGAACACGATAATCATTTCCCAGAACTGCATCAGCATCATCGTGCTGCGGTTGCATCCGATCTTGAACATGGTCTGCATCTCACGTCGCCTTAATTGCAGCGACAGCATCACGACCAATCCGAGCAGTAACACGGTCGAGACGGCAATTAAAATCGCATTGGCATCAAAAAAACGCTTAACTCGAAAAATCATCGACATCAAATTCTCGATGACTTCGATCGGACGTACGATTTGGAACTCGTCGATCCCGTCCACATAATGCCCTTGCAAAAGCGTGGAAGATTTTTCATCGACCGGAACCGCAATGATTGCGGTTAGCGGAAAATCGTCGGTATCGCCATGAAAATGAAACGAGTCTCGGTTCTCATCGGTCACTTCCATATACGGCACAACTGCCGCGCTGGCGACGATCGCGTTCTTTTCGCGAGATAGAACCTTCAGTTCATCCGTTTCGTTGGCCAAATCTTGATGACCGTGTCCCAACCCAGCTATTACCCAAGCGGTTCTCAGATCAACAAAAACGGCTTCGTCGTCTGGCGTTCCTACGGGAGCCATGACGCCCGTGACCAGCATCTTCAATGGCCCCAAACCGGCAATGTCAAACGCATTCTTTCGATCAGAAAAAATTTGATCGCCAACCGAGACTTGCATGCGTTCAGCGACCGAGGCACCGACAACGCAGTCTCCGAGCATTGCAAACGATTCACCTGACTTAAATTCAAGCTCGCGAAAAGTCAGATAATCGAGCGTTGTGCCGACGATCGGAAATCCAGACGCCGTAAAACGCGACATAATTGGAATTGCCGTCGCCAGTTTGCTTTCACGAATCTGACGGACTTCTCGGAAGGGAATTTCACCAGGCGATTTTGCGTGATAGTAAATGGTGTTCAGTGTTAAATCCAAATCGCTGCCAACCGCACCAACAACGAGCGGCGTGCTGGCACCTCGCGCAAGAATCTTTTGGCTGAACTGATTCAACAACAGCTTGATGGTGATCGGCAGAAAAGCGGTCAAGAAAACGCAAGCCACCAAAACGCAAAACTTCCACCGATTGTAAGCCACATACTTTAGCGCCAACCAAAACGGTCCTTTCATGCCGGACCTCCACCATGAAAGTCCGAAAAATCGATGACGCGGTCAAACGATTGCAGAATTCCAGTGTCATGCGTGACGACCACCAACGTCTGCCCGTTGAGCTGAAGCCGCTCCAGCAAAATTCGCAATATCAACTGCTTGTTGGCCGGATCGAGATTCCCCGTCGGTTCGTCGGCGAGAATTAAACGAGGCTGATTGATCAGCGCCCGACAAATTGCCACGCGTTGCTGCTCGCCTTGAGAAAGTCGATTGGGATGCCGGTGAAGTTTATCCGCGAGACCCATCGATTTCGCAAGCTCGATTGCCTGATCGCGAACTGGTGCCGTAAGTCGAAGCGAGCCGTTAATGCGATACGGCAACAAAATATTTTCTAGCGATGACAAATAGTCGATCAGCTCGAATTGCTGAAAGACGAAACCTATCTCCGAAATTCGAAAATCGCGACGGCCTCGATCAGAAATTTGCTGAAGCTGTTTCTCGCCGACTCGCACCATCCCGGAATCAGGCAGCGAAATCCCGGCCAACAAACTCAACAGCGTCGTTTTTCCACTTCCACTTGGCCCAACGAACGCGACTTTCTCTCCGATTGCAATTTGCAACTCGTCGATCACCAACTCAAACCCGGACTTTCGATCAGGCTGTTGATAGCGAAATACAAGGTCGCGAATCTCCACCAACGATGGACTATTTTCAAGACGGTCACCGCTCGCAGAAAATGAATTCGACGAACTAATACGAGAATTAGCAGCAACGGAAGAATCAAAAGAATGAGACATCCGTGTTAACGTTGTCCCACATTGCGCTGTCCCACATTGCCGCGTCCGATGTTGCGACTGAGAAAGTTCGCTTGGTTTTGAACGGTCGGGCTGCCATTGAGATCGGAGCTACTACGAACGGCCTGCAATCGCAGGGCTTCCGCCGTAATGTCTTCGTCCATTTCTCGCAACGAAATGATCTTTACTGAAATGCTTGAGCCACCAGCCGACTGAAAACCGCTAGTGGATCGATTGCCAAACGCACGACCGGTCGCTGGTAAACTTCCAAGTATGGGCACGCCAGCAGAGTTCCGGAACTCACCACTTCGCGAGACGCCGCCTAGACTCATCGTGCCACCATCAGGGACGCTGACGGCAGAACGAACGTCAAAAAAACGCACGACGGGCAATTGCACTGACAGCCCCGGTTGAACCGGCTGTTGAGTGAACACGCTCTCAGGAAAGAAGAAAGAGGCAAGTGCGGCAACCGCGATGGATGCGACGGTTGAAAAAATTCGAGACATTTGCATGGTCCAATTCCCGCGAATAAAGGCTTTCGACAGTGTAGCGACGCTCGCCGGAGTTTCGCGTCCGCTCCGAAAATTCCAATCCGCTATCGCCGTCTGGCGACGGCCGCGACTTCGAAAATTCCGGCTGTCTTTTAACAATTACATTCTATTCGCTGTCTTTGCTCAGAAGCAAGCCGTTCTCGCGTTCCGTTTTGCCATCAACTCGTTTCGTAACATCGTCTGCGGAATCAAACTTTCGATCCGGCCCGGCACTTCGCACGATTCCGTAGCCCTGTTCCGCATCAAACCGCAATGATTCTCCAAACGGATCAACATGTTTAATGACCAACATATTGGCATCGATCTCGTCGGGAAGCTCGCCTGCGTGATCATCGCGGAACTCGATAATTTCGCTAGCAGCGGCGGTCAACAGAGCCTTTGTTTCAGCGACTTGACGAGATATCGTTTTCTCAATTCGATGCTGCACGATCTGGTGACGAGCAGTCATCGCGGCGAGCACGATTACGGTTGCAATCGCGATGCCAACGAGCGATGTCAGCGCACCTAAAGTCGCCATCGCTTTACCGGGGCGTCGCAAACCCATCAGACTGACCATCAGCGAAATGGGAGACAAAAAACCAGCCGACATCAGACTCGCAAAAGACATCCACATTCCATGAAAGCCCCACCAATTGAAGGCAGGCCGAGGAGTCGGTGCCGGTACATCGAAACCGATATAGACGGGGCCAGAATGTTGCGCCGAATGCCGCTGATCGAAAGGAACGTGATAGGCCATGGCAAAAAACCTGTAAATGAATTGGTTTACTGGTGTTTTTCGCTGTCAGCGGAGAAAGATTGGAATATTTTTTGGAAATTTTGGATAACGATTTGAATAACGATTTGGATAACGAGAAAACAATTCGCGAACAGGCACCGATCTCAAGTCTTCCTTAAGTGGATCAAGATTTCAACAAGCAGGCAATAAAAAACGCATCCATGACTTCGGTGGGTAGCACGCGGCGGCAAAGCTCGACCTGCGGATCAAATGATTTTCCGCCAAACTCAAGCAATCCTTCTTGCACGTTCTCGATCGGAAGCTCAAACGGAATCAGCGAAACTTTAGCACCGAATTTTTTTAGCGTCTTATGAATCACTTGTTCGTTCTCCTCCGGCGCAAGACTGCATGTGCAATACACGATGCGACCGCCCGGTCGCGTCGCGTGAATCGCGGACTTTAGTAATCCAATTTGCTTGCGAGACGTTTCACGAATCTTGCGCTGGCTCCAAGTCTCCCAAGTCTTCGGATCCCCCGTGCGAAACCGCGCTTCTGACGAACACGGCGCATCGAGGAGCACGCGATCAAAACGGTCCGGCGTTTTGTGCCCCACGGTGCGACCATCGGTTTGATAGATTCGCGTCATGCTGACGCCGCAACGTTCAAGACTTGCACGCAGCTTGAACATTCGTTTTTTCACAGGCTCGACCGCCGACAACACGCCGGTGTTTTCCATCATCTGTGCGATTTGAGTTGTTTTGCCACCCGGTGCAGCCGCGAGATCGAGAATGGTTTCCCCAGAAACAGCTCCGAGCACCAGCGGAGCCAACATGCTGGATAAGTTTTGAACGTAAATCAGACCTTCATCGATAATCGGACTGTGAGTCAATTGTTCGCGGTGCTCATGGGCGACCTGATATGCCAACGGGCGACCACTGGAATCAGAAAACCATGGGACCGGTTTCATTTCGATTTTTAACGCTTGCAGACTCGTGACAATCTCATCGATTGAGCCACGCAGGGTGTTGATCCGAAACGTCGTTGGCTTCGTTGCTGAAAAACTTGCGAGCACGGAAGCGATCTGTTCAGCAGGTACAATCAGCTTCAACCGCTGAACAAATTCGGTCGGCAGTTGAACATCATTGGACGATTCCGGTAGAGGAGGCTCAGACATCACTCGGAGTCTGCGCCGCGACTATATTCCGTCTGAACGGATTCGCTTTGAAATACGAATTCACTGCTTCCATAGAAACACAGAATCATGCTAATCGCGCACAGTCCGATTCCGATGGCAGCCCACCGCGAATGACGCGAGGACAGTCCCCACAAGCCCAGTGTCAAACCGAGCAACGCATTGACAACACTCCAGCTTGTGATGAAAGCTCCGGCTAGCGACCAAACGCCTAACACCATGGCTCCCACGGCTCCACCTTTTGCGGCGATGTTATCCAGATTCTTTTGAATCGGCGGAGGAATAAGAAACTAACGCTCCGAACGTTCGGCAGAATCTGCCGAGGTCGAGTTGGTGACGATTTCAACTTGCTCGGTAGAATCGGTACAATCGTCAAACTCGGCTACAGCAATTTCCGGTTCGGACTTGGGGACTACCGCTTCGGCAAGTACGATTAGGTTATCGCCATCTGGATCGAGTTCAATTTCAGTTGGTGAGGCTTCGTTGTTTTGCATTTATGAACAATAATGTTGTGTTGCTCGGCCATCTTTAAGGGAGCGCCCGAATTTTCTAATCGCAAACTAATATAGAGGCACAGTTGAAAAAGTTTCCGATACAAACTGGAAAAAACGCTAAACTATGTCAACTAGTTTAACCCGATCCCAAATCACCGCCAGCATGGCATTTCGCTTGAGATCAATTTAGAAAGATCGAATGACTCGATTTATTACGCACTTTGAAAGTGCGATCGACCCGTCCGTGACGCTGCCCGCCGACATCGAGCAGACCATGTACGAGAATCGCCCGCTATGGTCGCGTTATGATCTCGATGGCGTAAAGCGAACAATGACCAAGGCCGCTCTCGCTGAGCGACGCCCGGACATGTGGCGTTATCGTGAATTGCTACCGATCGGTGATGAAATTGAACCGGTCAGTATCAGCAAGTCGATAAGTCCGATTATTGATGCTCCCCGCATCGCGCAAGCTTACGGAATGAAGCACGTGTGGTTCAAAGACGAATCGCAACTTCCGACGTGCAGTTTCAAATGCCGCGGGATGTCGATCGCGACCACCATGGCTCGCCACTTCGGTCGCACCCGCATCGCGATGGCTAGCAACGGTAACGCAGGCGGTGCGATGGCCATCTATGCGGCTCGCGCGGGCATTGAGTCCGTTTGTTTCATGCCAGCCGACACTCCGCCCGTAGTGCAGAACGAATGTGTCTTCGCTGGCACAAAACTTTTTCGCACCAATGGCTTGATCGATGAAAGCGGTAAACGAATTCGCGAAGGCCATGATCGTGGATTGTGGTTTGACATTTCGACCATGAAAGAGCCGTATCGACTGGAAGGAAAAAAAACGATGGGGCTGGAACTCGCCGAACAATTTGAGTGGCAGCTTCCCGATGTGATTCTTTATCCGACTGGCGGCGGCACAGCACTGATCGCGATGTGGAAAGGCTTTCAGGAACTGCGCGAGATGGGATTTCTTACTTCGAAAACAATGCCGCGCATGATCTCGGTGCAGTCCAGCGGTTGCCAACCGATCGTTACCGCTTTCGAAGCCGGCGAGCGATTTGCAAAGCGACATGAAAATGCGGCCACCATCGCCTCGGGGATGCGAGTCCCTTCAGCACTTGGCGATTTCATGGTGCTCGACACCGTCCGCGAAAGCGGCGGATTAGCCGTTGCAGTCGAGGAATCCAAAATCATCGGTTGGCAGAAGAAAGTCGCTTCGTTGGAAGGATTGATGATTTGCCCCGAAGCCGCGACCTGCGTCGGTGCGTTAGAAAAACTTTCCGCAGAGAAAAAGATTACCGCCGACGAGCGAGTCGTCATTTTCAATACCGCCGCTGGTCAGAAATACTTCACGACTCCACCGAATGTGCCTTCGATTGATTTGTCGCAGCCAACCGACTGGGAAAAATTCGAAGCAATGTATTTGAGCAAACGAAATAGTTGATCGCTTTCGAATCGATCAACCAATCACCCACAACAACCACGACACCGGCGCAGCGAAGATTAGCGAATCAAGCACATCCAACAATCCGCCCAAGCCTGGCAGCCACGAACTTGAATCCTTGCGATCCGCATCGCGCTTTAGCAACGATTCCGCCAAATCTCCGACCATGCCGGCGCCAGTGACCAACACTCCATAAGCCACAAACCACCACCATGGTTTCGAGATCGTGATTCCGAATACGAGAGGGCTGACGACATAGACAACAATCGCAACCGCGATGCAGCCACCGGCCGGAGCCGCCAACGACCCTTGCAATGTTTTCTTGGGACTAAGTTTCGGAGCCAGTTTGATCGTGCCAAAGCTTTTGCCAGCAAAGTAAGCAAACGTGTCTGACATCTTCACGGTTGAGATCAAGGCGATCATGGAGATCAATCCAATTGCGTTGCTTCCTTCCAAAAAACGATGTGGAATCAGGAAACCGAACAGGAGACTGAGATAAAGATAAATTAACGTGGCGCGTCCCAATCGGTCGGCAACGATAGCTGGTTCGAGTTCGCTAAAGCTATCACCACCACTCTTTTCTTCCGCGCCATAACGATTCATCTCATAGCAGAACGTCATCGCAAACGCAGTCACGATCCCCAGCAGCGTCCAGACAAACGGACTTGCCAGTGCTGTTTCAGCGAATTCGGTCAATCCAACAAACGCGGGCACGCAAGATAGTCCGACCATCACAATGGTCGCCGCCGTAACTAACGCAGTGCGTGGCCGGTGATTTGTTTTCGGCCACAACTGAACCATTTCACCCGCCGACAATCCAGCCAGCACAATCGCAAGCACCGACAATACAATCCCTGGCCGTCCCCAGACTTCGGGCGCCCCCAACCAGAAGTCCAAGCGCAACAGCAACACCATCACCGAGATGATCACGAAAGCGGAAAAGAGACGACGACTAAGCAAGTTGCAACCCAAAAATTAGAGTGATTGATTCAAACCACCAAAGCGACGAGTGCGGCGAGAATAATTATCAAT
>JBGSKR010000337.1:0-4851 GCA_041741135.1 Mariniblastus sp. | reverse complement strand
CCTCGTATTTGCAAAAGGCATGCCCAGGAATCCAAGGTTTTTCGAAGGACAACATTTGGCGTATGCGAATGTTCTATCTGGCGTACCGGTCCCCACCCTCACTTCTGGCACAGCCCGTGCCAGAAGTGACGCCAAAACCACGGAGCCGAAAACTGGCACAGCCTGTGCCAGAATTGACGGACAATGGACCGCCGGCAGCCGTCGCGAATATTCCTTGGGGGCACAATGTCGTCTTGATGCAGAAAGTGAAAGACCCTTTCCAACGCCTCTGGTATGCGGCGAAGACTTTGGAACATGGCTGGAGCCGAGCGATCTTGACGGTGCAAATCGAAAGCGGTCTTTTCGCACGCCAAGGTAAAGCGGTCACAAATTTCACAGCCACGCTCCCCAAGCCTCAATCGGACCTAGCTCAACAGTCACTCAAGGATCCGTATCTGTTCGATTTCCTGACACTTCACGACGACGCCATCGAACGAGATTTGGAAAATGGTCTTGTCGATCATGTCCAGAAGTTCTTGCTCGAACTCGGAGCGGGATTCGCATTTGTCGGTCGGCAAGTTTCATTGTCGGTCGGAGAAGACGAGGATTACATTGATCTTCTTTTTTATCATCTCAAACTTCGATGCTTTGTCGTGATCGATTTGAAGATGAGAAAGTTCTCGCCTGCGGATGCTGGGCAAATGAACTACTATTTATCAGCGGTCGATGACTTGATGCGCCATCCCGGCGACGCTCCAACGATCGGGCTGATTCTTTGTAAATCCAAAGACCGGATCAAAGCCGAATACGCGCTGCGTGATATCAACAAACCAATCGGTGTGGCCGAGTGGCAAACGAAATTGGTAGAGTCTCTGCCCGAGCCACTCAAAGGATGTTTGCCGAGCATCGAAGAGATCGAAGCAGAATTTGAATCGGGGGACTAGCTTTGAACGATGAATTATCGTATCCGTTCACGGTGATCTCGAAAAAGTTCGCGGATCGACGAGGTTCGTAGCCGAAGTCGTGAGACTTCGGTTTTAACTATTTGGTAAATTTCCGAACTCTCACGAGTCCGGCTACAATCCGTGAACGGTTACGAATTATCTTTGTTTCTCGAAGTTCATAACTCGCAGATCCCTACGCTGTAATTGTTGCAGAACCTGGCTGCCTGTTACTTCTCCATCCTGTGACGGAGCCATTCACGTGCCTCGGTGCGGGCGGGACACGGGCGCAGGGACCATCCATCGCTGTGATTGAAAAAACCTGTTTCGATTGACTGCAGATTCGCAGTAGGAATCGAGTGGCGGTTCAGGTACTGCATTGTCTGTTGCGCATCGGAGACGCCGACTCCATCGACACTTTCGGACATGATCAATTGAGGCCGATCACCGAGTCGGGCAAGACGCCGTAGCGACTCTGCTTCATCCCCTGTCGGCGGCCAGCGATGGATGCCATCGTAATGGCTGAAGCAAATAAACCCGCTCCACCAACTCGCTACGTCGTCATTGGCCAATCCAACCGCATTGCAAGCAATCGCCCCGCGTGAGAAACCGACCAATACCAATTTGGATCGATCACCGCCGAATTTCTCACAGACCTCATCGATTGCCGATCTGGCATAAGCGATGGTCGAATCGGGTCGATACGTTGGCGAATCACCCCACCACTTCGTTACGTTCGCTGTGCCTGCATCATTCACAAACGGCAGGCTGAGTACGATCTGGCCATCACCACCACTTATTCCATAAGCCAAACGAGCGTCTTCAACGCGTCCGCTACTGCGATCACCTCGATCATTTTCAAAGGGGCCGTTGCCGGTCCATTCCACCAACACCGGATACCGACGCGATGCCACCCAATCCGTTGGCAACGTCAACAAGTGATAGGCTTTGGAACCTTCGATGGGCGACGTCTGGCGAATGCTGCGGCGCCCCGGCATTGGCGATTCGTGGGTTAGCGGGGGAAGGTCAACGTCGGTGGCGACTTCACGTTCATCGCTGGGCATTTTCACAGCCGCAGGTATCAAGCGAATCTGTCGAACATCCATGACCGCCGCTTTTGCTTTGTTCAGACACCGCAGCGAAACATCGATGTCATCCGAAGCCTTCAGTTTTACTGTGCCGAGATCACGCCCGCGAAAATTTTGGAAATGTCCCGTCTCCACGACGGTTGTCTCAACAACGACGTCGCCAATTTTCAATGCAATACGACTGCCGCCTTGACCTGCACCGCAGCCTTGCAGCAAGTGAACGTCATAGTCACCCGAGGTTGGCACGGTGATTTTCCAAGCCGCATGATCGTTCCCATCCACCCAGAATCCGACCGTATTCTTGTGGGGGAGCGGCTCGAATTGCAGTCGTTTTCCAAACACCTTGGCTTGCGAGGCTGGCATCACAATCACCCCGTCCTTGCCGGCCTGAATTCGCTGCGGCGCCGCGCTCGAATGTGGATTTCCACGAACATCCATCACAATGAATCCCCCGTTGAGCATCGCTCGGCCAGCGGCAGCGGGGTCTTGGAAGGACAGCGTCCAACGAGTTGGAGACTGAGTTAGCTTCATGAGCCGTTCTGGAGGCGGAACGAAGGGCATTCGATAAGCATCCCCAGGAAGCTTTGCCTTTGGTTCCGGCGTTGCAGCCTGCTCATCATTGAGCGGCCACCACCAAACTCGTTCCACGACATTGTCCATTCGAGGAATTTCGATCGGACTTAAGGATCGTTCATTCGGCGTGGATGGTTCTGCCGGAGCCAGCACAAAAAAGACGGAGCCTCGCGGTGATCCGTCAAAGTCGAATGTTCGTTGGCGCCAAGCTTCGGTCTCGCCCGTATCGAGTTCTTTCCAGCGGTCAACGCTATCAGAACTTCGCTGCCATGCTGCCCAAGGCCATTCGGCGGGATTGGTGGCGGTTGCGACCGTAGGGGATTCTAGCAAGTTGTCTTGGCCAAACAGTTGGGTCGTTGTGAAGAACACCACGAACACCACAAGCAAGCTGGTGGCAAAATCAATTCGAAAAAATTGACGCGTCGGTGAATGGTTGAGTCTCGAAAACATACTCACGGCCAGCTATTTGGGATTTTTGCGGGCAAGCTGTTTGGCGATCATCGATTTTTGGTCGGCCGATTGGGCGGCACTTTTGGCGGGCAGCTTTTTGCGGATCGGAGTTGCCTTTTTGGCGGAAGCCTTCGTGACCTTTTTCTTGGTGGCCGTCTTTTTGATGGCAGCCTTCTGAGGCTTCTCGGCATGCGCGGTTTTTTTTGTAATCGCAGTTTTCACAACCGCAACTTTTTTGGAACTCGTTTTCTCCGCGATAGGTTCCGGAGCGGAAGTTGATTCTTCAACGTCCCTATCTTCTGCTTCATCCGCAACATCGGATGATTTCGATTTCGCGCCGCGTTTGGGAAAGAGTTCTTTGGCGTCTTTGTTGATTTTCAACAACTCAGCACGAGTCTTGGTGCTGAAAGGTGCGGTGTAAAACGAAACAGCCAATTGATGAACGACCGATGCAAACTCGATCCCTTTGGCCTTGGGAATGGTTCGCTCAAGTCCAGGCACGCGGCCTTGGGTGGCTTCGTCTTCGGTGACGATACCCAGCGTGTAGAACAACAGCATCATGGCGCGATCGAGTGGGATCGAGTGTCCGCCAAGTCCATGTTGGGCAACATACGAAACCACAAACGGTGAGACGCCCTTGAATTTCTCAAACGTCAAAATAGCTTTGCTGAGATTTTCCTTGCGAAGGAATTCCAGATCGAACTGGTAATAGGCTTCGAAAATGCCGTGCAGCGTTTTCTTGATGCTGATTGCACCCTTCCGCGGGTCGGTCAGCGGCTTCATGATCTCTGCCAACTCGGCAGCCGTGGTCACGCGGACTTCGTTCCAGTCGTAATAATTTTCTTGAAGTTTGGCAAACGCTTCATCAGCCGCCTCGACCGTTGAGTTTTCGAGACAGCATCCATATAGCATGTGCTCGATGACCGTGCGGTTGGACGGCGTGGAAATCGCGGGGTACTCTTTTTTGCAATACTTGTGAAGCTTCGTAATGAGATCGGCGCGTTGCTTAGCAGGCATGGTTTTTTAGTTGGCAATAATTGAGTTGGCAATAATTGAGTTGGCAATAATTGAGTTGGCAGTGTTTGAGTTGGCAGTGGGCAGTTGGCAGGAAGGAAATTTATCAGGTTGTTGAGGAGTTTTCGCAACACGGTTCCTAATTTGGAGTGAAGTCACCACACGAATTCAGTTGTCAGAACTCAGTCTTTGGAATAATCCTCGTCTTGATCTTCATCGTAAGCTTCTGTGGCGCTGGCTTCAGAGGGCAAAACTTCTTCAAGGATCCGAGTGACGGTCATCGCATTTTGGAGGCCTTTGTCGATCGCAAACTGAATACGAGGCGTGTAGCGGGTGTCGATTCGATTGCCGATCTTTTGTTGCAAGTAACCTGCCGAGTTTTGCAAACCTCGCAAGCACAGATTCTGTTTTGTCTCGTCGCCCATGACCGACACATGCACTTTGGCATGTCGCATGTCGGGGGAGACTTCGACAAACGTCACGGTCACCCCAGCGACGCGAGGGTCTTTGATGTCGGTGATGATGGCCATGCTGACGACCTCACGGATCGCTTGAGCGGCTTTGAGGACGCGGCGGGAGCTCATGATTGAAGTTTGATGTGAGAAGGAGGAAGTGGGATGGTGGTAGGAGGGTTGATGCTCGGACAGGAATGTCCAAACTACGAGTTGTGGTTGGGGTGCTCGGGCAGAAATGTCCAAGCTACTTTTTTTCGTAACCGTTCACGGTGATTTTGAAAAATGTCGTTTATCGACATGGTTCGTAGCTGAAGTCGTGAGACTTCGGTTTTATTTGTTTGTAGAATTTCC
>JBGSKR010000336.1:0-3044 GCA_041741135.1 Mariniblastus sp. | reverse complement strand
CGAAGGATGAATAGCCGGCACCTAATTCCTTAGTCCAAAGTACCGGTGGCCCTTTGTCGGGCCAATCGTCAACGATGCCGGTTTCCGCAGAATGACCATCGAATTTTTCACCACGGAAAAACTTCCAGCTCTCCGTTTCTTGTGCGAACACGCAAGTGGCCAGCACCGAGGCCACAATCCAAACACACAAACAAATCAAAATGCTTGGCGTTCTATATCCTAAAACCTTGATTTGATTCACAACCACTTTCGCATGACACTGAACTTTTCGAATCCAATTTTAATAACCTACTTAATCGGTTTTGGCTTTATTAAATTCATCAACAATTCCAACTCAATATTACAAGATTTGTAGCTGGAGCGTGGGCGATAAGGGCGTTTTTCTCGGTTCTTAAGCAAGAATCGATCTATCGAAAATTCGGTTCCTTCCAAACATCGTTCTCGCCAAATGAAGCGGGACCAAGGTGTTGATGAAATTCGTGGTTGAAACAAAGAACAACTGACGAATTTTTGATTAGAGATAAATCGAAGCTCTATCCAATTGAGTTACGACGCGAACGAGTTCAACATCGGCGGGATTCGAACCCGCAACCGTCGAATCCATGTACTCCAAATCGGCAGTCAGTCGTGTTTTGTAAAAGCGGCGACGAAGTTGTGGTCAGATAACTTTCGTGTAGGAATCGAACCTACCGATCGTGTTGCCACGGTCTCCAGACTCACTGGACGGCATCGTTTGGGTTGCATGTATTCCGAACCGGCAGTCGCCGTGTTTTGTGTTTTGATCGGCCAACGAAGGGGTTGAGTCAGTCGGGCTTTTTCAAAGATGTGGTCTGAGTCGTCAGTTGGTCGATCAATAAACGCCGGTGGGAGTCGAACCCACTTCGTCCGGGTTGCAATCGGATGCCTAGCCGTCTGGCTCCAGCGCTGTGTTGCTCGCGATCCGACCAGAGCCTAACCGCAAGCGTGTTTTCAATTAGTCCGCGTATCTAAAAATAGTCGTCGCGATTGACGCCATCAAAAATGGCCCGATCGTAGACAACAACGTTTGAAGCGCTGGCCGCTGCCGCAAGGGCAGAGATCGTTGCGGCCGAGCTTTTCCTCGAACTCTTTTCCGTTGACGATGCGTACCCCGCGTTTGACTTTGGTTTCCGATGGGTAGCCTCTTCGCCGCTTGCTCATCGGCTGATTACTTGTTGGCTCGAAAGTACTGGTCTTCGTTGTATTCGTGTCGCATGGGTCTGCTCCTGTGAAAAGTGAAATTCAGAAATCAAAAAGTGTTCTCGCCAAGAATCGAACTTGGTCTACGACCTTCGCAAAGTCGCGTGCGAATCCGACACACTCCGAGAACATAAAAGTGGAATAGCCTTTCGGCTTACGCCACATCGCAGTGCCGACAGACAATCGCATGCCGGCACCGCGTAAATGACATCGGCCGAATTGGAATGGGTCACTATCACAGCAAACCATTCCTCATCGTCGATTATTCAAACTCGCTAACGCGACCTTTCTCAAGATCGACATACAGTCGGGCGTTGGAGTTCTTCGCCAGGTCACGCAGCGCTTCCAGCTCCGCCAATCGCAACAGCGCTGGGTGGCCTTCCAACACAGCCGCCGCTTGGGCTCGCTGCTCGTAGGCTTGCGTTTCCGCATCGACCTTCGCTCGCATCGACTCGGCCTCCGCCGTTTCACGCATCCGAAGTGCATCCGCATTTGCTTCCGCATCTCGACGCGTAATCTCAGCTCGCGACGTCGCCTGAATCTGATCGACTTCCGCTCGCGTACGAGCTTCCACCAACTGGGCTTCGCTCTGACGCTCCGCCGCCAACACGCGATTCATGATCTCCTGCAAGTTGCCCGGAAAGATCAAATCCTTCACGTCCGCTCGACGAATCGCCACACCGTAACCATTCGCCGATTCCGTTACATCCGAAAGAATGTCTTCGCTCAACCGATTTCGGTTGGTCAGAATTTCTTCCAGATTCATCGACGCCAATGACCGACGAGCGGCCAATTGCACATCGCTGTACAATCGGTCTTCGAAATTGTCGACGGTATGGATCGCGGCTTTCGGATCGGTCACGCGAAACTGCACCAGGATGCTAACGCGGATCGCGACCTTGTCAGCCGTCAAGATTTCTTGACCTTTGATCGTCAGTTCGCGTTCACGGACGTCGACAAGCGTGCATTCCGTCGTTGGGCGATTCTTCAGCCACCACTTTCGTCGTGGCAATTTGAACCGGCCCGCTTCAAGAACTTTGGTCAGCTTACCGTTTTCGTAATACAAACCGCGGTGCGTGTCTTTGATGATGAACTCGCGACCGGCGTTGTTAATGTTCATGTTGCACCTTCCGTCGTTTTGTTGTGAATGTTGATTGTGTAAAGAGCCTCGGAGCGGCACCGATGTGAAGAACGAGCTTTGAGATTTGGTAAATCTGAGCGATCTTTCCGAGAGGAACCGCAGGAACCATTTGGCTGCTCGCTTCTAACGCCGCCGAGGCAAGTAACCCGTCCAGGAATTGAACCTGGTCTTACAGTTTCGAAGACTGTCGTGCGTTCCGGCACACTCACGAGTCGTGTTTTTTGTTGAAAATTGAAAGTGTAGAGTTGTAAGTTGATTGGGTTTGATTTTTCCGACCGCTAACCTCGCAGTCAGAACGATACCTTCTTTCGCGACGGCACCGCAGCGACTTGATGTTCGTCCCGATAGACAATCATGCCTGGCTGGTGAGTTCGCACCTTTGAGACAACAATGCCTTCGTCTTCCAGCAAGTACTTCAGTTCCCACAGGCGACAAATTATGGTTTGCGAGCTACAGCGGAACCAAAACAGTCCCCGCCGTTCTTCGCCTCTGAGTTTTGGCACAGTCAGGTTTTGGTTGAACCATCTCAAAGTCTCGCAAAGGTAATCGCGAGTGATGTCGGGCAACGTCGTGTCGTCTTCAACTTGGCCCGCCGCGACAAAGATGCCTGCCGGACGACCCGTGTTGCTGCATTGCAGCTGGGTTTGAAATCGAATGTAGGTGTCCATGGGTCATCAATGATCTC
>JBGSKR010000335.1:0-5685 GCA_041741135.1 Mariniblastus sp. | reverse complement strand
CTCTGGCGCCAGTGCGACTTGTCGAATATTGTCGGTCAGCCCCGATTTTGAGGCAACGATCTTGCCTCGGTTGAAGAGCCCCTGCGGATCAAACACCGACTTGATCTCATTAAAAACATTATATAACCGGCCATACTGCCGATTAAGAAACCAGCTGCGACTGAGACCGTCTCCGTGAGTTCCACTGATCGTGCCATTGAATTCGAGCACGCGGTCAAACAACTGTTTCGCTAACCGCTCCATCGTTTCGTGGTCGCGATTATCTGCGAGGCTCATAAAGGGACGAACGTGAATCAGCCCTTGAGGCGCGTGCGCAAAAAGTGAAGCGGTGACTTCGTTTTCATTGAGGATTCGATGAACCTCTTTTAAAAACTCAGGCAATCGATCTGGCCGGATCGCGATGTCTTCGATGAACGGAATCGCTCGGCGGTTGCCGCGCAGTTTGAACAGCGTCGGTACCGTGCGGCGGACGATTCGCCAGAAAAAATCTCGCTGAGTTTTTTGAGTCGTGGTTTTTACGTCAAAGGCCAATTTTCTTCGCCGTTGAATGCGCTGCGTTAGTCGTTCCAGCTTGTCTTGCAGCGAACGATTGTCAGAAGCATGAAACTCGACCAACAACATCGCTTCTGCTTCTAATGGGATTAGTCGCTGATAGGCGGGACTGTTTTCACGAGCCAGCGATAACAAGCGACGATCAACCAGATCGCAAGCCGCCACGCCTAGCTCAGAAATTTCGACGGCCGCTTGAGCGGCAGAATCAAGCTGATAAAAAAACAACAGCGCTACGCCGCGATGATCGGGAACCTTTTCGGTTTTCAGAGTTGCCTCGGTAATCAGTCCCAGTGTGCCTTCGCTGCCAACCAGCAAGCGAGTCAAATCCAGTTTTCCAACGACATGCACATCGAACACATTATATCCCGCTTGATTCAGTCGGACTTTGGGGCGGTGTTGACCAATCAAATCGGCATGCGTGGTCAGCAGTTGTTCAACGCGAGTTTGCAATCCCTCGATGCGCGGTGAAGCGTCAACGGGTTCACTATCGGGACCACCCGCAGCATGAAACTCGACAATCTCTCCATCGGGCAGCACCATTTGCATTCGAACAATCGTGTCTCGCGGAGAACCGTATCGAACCCAATGACTGCCGGTGCTATTGAGCGACAGCATTCCGCCAATGGTCGTCACCATCCGCGTTCCCGGATCAGGGCCGAGCAATCGCCCGTGCGAACGCAACTGCCGGTTGAGATTGCCCAACACAACTCCTGGTTGGACGGTCACATTTTCTCGACCAACGGCTTCGACGCGCCGCATCGAATACGAAAAGTCCATCACCAAACCGGCACCAATACTGGCTCCGATCACATTCGAACCGGCACCGCGCGGAAAAATTGGAAGATTATTTTCGCCCGCATATTTGACGACCGCCACCACATCCGCTGTGTGAGCAGGACGGATCACCGCCAGTGGTTTGATCTCGTAGATGCTGGCATCGCTGGCATACATCTGCAGAAACAATTCATCACAGCGCACCTCTCCCTCGATCACTCCGCTTAAGTCGGCTTGAATGCGTGCGCGTTCAGGATTCATGGAAAGTTTTCAGTGGATGAGGGAACGGTTTTATCGATAAGTCACCCTATCTTTCTTAGCCGTTGCGAATCTATAGTTTAGCTTGGCACGGTCGATTATCCTATTGTGGCATTGGCTTCCAGCCTGTGATCAGTGCAAAACCAGAAATCTCAATGGCTAGCGGCCTGTGCCACGTCCTCAGGCTAGAAGCCTACACTACGGCTAACCAAATTTATCAAAAACTCACTTCATGACCAAAACATTGCTTATCATGCGTCACGCCAAATCGTCGTGGGCAGAGGCAGGAGTTCGCGATTTCGACCGACCGCTGAATGAGCGAGGTTTGCGAGATGCCCCGCGAATGGGACAGCTTGCTCGCCGTCGAGGCTATGTTCCCGATTTAATTTTCAGTTCGACGGCAAAACGAGCTGCGACGACTGCCGAACTATTCATCGAACTTTGCGCTGGCGTGACAGAAGCTCAGCACAATCGACTTGATGATCTGTATCACGCAAGTCCTGTCGTCTATCTCGATGTGTTGGCTGGGATTGAAGACCCTGACGTCAACATAGCGATGGTGATTGGCCACAATCCTGGACTTGAAGCCCTTGTCCATCAAATCAGCGGACAATATCAATTGATGCCCACTGCGGCGATTGCGGTGATGCAATGGCAGATCAACGACTGGAAAGACATTCTCGACTTCACTGCGGCGAAGTTAATCCACCTCTGGCGACCGAAAGAAGTTTTATAACCTTCTGCAACGAATCGTTTCAGCCTCAAACTGCTTGAAAGATAAATCAACGGTCATGATCAGGCTGCACGGCGAAAGCGAGATTCTTCGGGCGCCTCCGTTTTCAGTTCCGCGATTTGTTCGGCTTCAGCGTCGGGCTGTGGCAAAGCGTGATTGAGTTCCCACAATCGGCCTTGTTTGTTGAAGGAGTAAAACGCAGCGATCCAAGCAGTTTGAATTCCGGCTTTGCCATCGAGTATGGAGCCTTGAAGGATGTACTCACGAAAGAACCGCCACATCGGACGCATCAGCAACTTGAACACCGATGTGTCTCGACCTTCGGAATACCATTGCTCTGATTGCAAGGTTGTATAACGGTGGATCTTGCGATGAATTTGATCGTAATTCCAAGCCGTGAAGTGCACCATCGGCTCGCGCAGTCTCGCCACTTTTTTCGTGGAGATATAGATTTCACCGTGATCACTGGGACCACGATAACGACCTCGATCGCGATGAAACAGCCGCAACACTTTGTCCGTGCGAGCATCGCCATACTTTAATCGATGGCCCATGAAATGGTTGTTGCGACGAATCCAGTAACCGTCCGCCACAGGGCCACGGCTGAGCTCTAATCGAATTTCGTTGGCAAGTGCTGGTGTGATTCGTTCGTCTGCATCCACGATTAAAACCCATTCGTGAGACGCTTGTGGAATGGCCCAATTTTTAAAATCGCCCGAAGTAATGTACTCTCGCTCGATGACACGAACTTTATCGAAGGTCAGCCCGATCTCGATCGTATTATCAGTCGATCCGGAATCAGCGACGATGATTTCATCCGCGATCGAGTAGAAACTCTCGATACAAGCGCGTAGATTGAGCCGCTCATTTTTACAAGGCACGATGACCGTTAGTGGCTGCTTCACGGTGATTCACATGGTTATAGGTTAGTGCTGCTAGTACTGTCTATATTTGCACGGACGGAGCGGAATGGCGTAGCGGAAGCAAAGAAACTCCCGCTGCTTATTCGCAAGACCTAAAACTCTGACGGAACAAAAAACGTCACGGCACCAAGATACCGGTAAAGTAAGTCTCGCTGAGCCGATTAGTGCGGCGGAGGTTACTTTTTTCGATGCGGCACGTAAAGTCCATTTTTGGGAAAACAGTGCGTGCTTTCGCTATATCCCTGACGAGGTGAAGTCACTTTCGGGCTGTCAGTGTCCCGATTCAAAAAAATGGTTAAGGCTGGTAACATGGGGATTCGTTACTAGCCAAACAAGTCCTCATCTCCGGTCGACTTCACTTCAAACCCACTCGCATCCGACCAGCTTTATGAAAGTTCTCTCAGGAATTCAGCCCACAGGTCGCCCACATTGGGGCAACTATTTCGGGGCGATCCGCCAATATATCGATCTGCAGTCCGCCGAGCAGTCGTTTTACTTCATCGCGAATCTGCACGCCCTGACGACAGTGCGCGATGCAAATCAGCTTCGCCAAAATTCACTCGACATGGCGATGGATTTGCTGGCACTCGGCCTCGATCCGCATCAAGCGACGCTGTTCATTCAGTCAGACGTTCCCGAAGTGACGGAGCTATGTTGGTTGCTGATGTCGGGCACGCCGATGGGACAATTGGAACGCTGCGTTTCCTACAAAGACAAAATCGCCAAAGGACTGCCGATCGTGACGGGACTGTTTACTTATCCCGTGCTGCAGGCGGCAGATATCTTGGCCTACGATTCCGACATTGTGCCTGTCGGCGAAGACCAACAACAACACATCGAACTATGCCGCGATCTGGCGACGTCTTTCAATCATCATTACGGCGAAGTGTTTGTTATTCCCAAGGCAAAAATTCTCGACTCTTCCGCCAAAGTTCCCGGTACCGACGGCGAGAAGATGTCCAAAAGCTACGGCAACTTTATTGAGATATTTGAGCCGGTGTCATCGATGAAGAAAAAAGTCATGCGAATCTCGACCGACTCGCGACCGATGGAAGAGCCGAAAGCTCCTGAAACCGATCATCTGTTTCAACTGTTTTCGTTGTTCGGCTCGCCTGCCGAGATCAATGAAGTCGCGACGTTGTACCGATCAGGCGGTTTCGGATATGGCGACATCAAAAAGAAAATTGCGACAGCGGCGGAAGCTTATTTTGCGGATGCCCGTGAGCGTCGGATGGAACTGGAAGCCAATCCTCAACAGGTTCAAGAAATTCTTGCCGATGGCGCGGCGGCAGCACGAAAAGTTGCCGCACGGGTGTTGGCCCGAGTCAAAAAAGCTTGTGGAGTCGCATAACGCTATGGCAGAATCTTCCGTGATCGGCATCGGAACCGACATCGTCGAGTGTTTGCGAATTGCGAACATGATCGAAAAACACGAAGACGTTTTTATCAGCCGAGTTTATACTGCCTGCGAGATTCAATATTGTTCAGGAAGAAAGTCGGCGACCCAACATTATGCCGGTCGCTGGGCGGCCAAAGAAGCGATCCTGAAAGCGATGGGCACGGGTTGGTCAAATGGCATTCAGTGGACCGATATCGAAATCGATAATCACATGGGCGGCAAACCATTTGTAAAATTGCATGGCGCGGCACTCGAGCAATCGCGGGCAAGAGGCATTACGGAAATCTTAATCAGCATTTCTCATTGCCGTTTATTCGCCACGGCGTTTGCAACTGCGTTAGGACAAAGGCTGTAAATGCAAAAATTTTGTAACCGATCTCGCCAGTGAGAGGCAAACCAACGGTGAGTGAACAGTTCAATTTTTAACTAGGAATGATTTTATGAGTTTAGGAATCAGTTATTGGATCGTTGCCTGGTGCATGATGGGCGTGGCTTTCTTGACGGCTTCGGGCGCAATTTTGATCGGATCAAGACGGTTGGATGCCGAAAGCGCTCGGCGACAGAAACTCGACTCAGATGGAAACAAAGCGAAACATTAATTCGAGCGGCGAAGAACCGGTGGCTTAAATTTCTGGTGCAACGTCACGAATAAGAATTAGGGTTGGCGAAACCGGAGAGCTTGCGCTCTACCGCTAAAAATGTTAGCGGAACGGCGCAAGCCGTCCGGTAGCACCTTAACATTGATACGTGACGTAACACTAGCCTGTGGTTAAATCCGTAAAGGCAAGAATTTTATGCCACTGAAATGCCAACTCAACTCAGATCATCCCTACTTTAAAATTTCTTGAATGTACGACACGATAATTATTGGCGCGGGAATGTCGGGCTTGGCAGCAGGGATTCGGCTCGCTCATTACGATCAGCGAGTTTGCCTACTTGAGCGGCATTACACGATCGGCGGGCTGAATTCGTTTTATCGGATGAACGGTCGCGATTACGATGTAGGTTTGCACGCCGTCACCAATTTCACAGAGAAGGGCGCGAAG
>JBGSKR010000334.1:0-2194 GCA_041741135.1 Mariniblastus sp. | reverse complement strand
GACGTGCTGAGGTTCGGCTCCATTGTAACCGATCTCCCCCTCGACTGATCTACATTAAGATCAAAATGGGATCGTCAACAAAAGGCGAAATTTCCGCTGAATTGCGACTCCGATTCAACTGTCATGAAAAAGGGGCGGCAGCATCCGCAAATTCCGGTGACTGACGCCGCTGGCAAAAATTGTTCGCCCGGCAGGCTGACAACGGCTAACGCCGCATGACAATGAATTTGTCCCAACGGCTCTCGGCTGGTTCTGAGGCAGGCGGCATTTGGTTGACGCCGATGGCTGCATTCTTTTAACGCTTCGCAGCTCACGGCAGTTCATTTCAACGCTGTGGTGGCCGTCGACGAATACCCAAATCAAGAAGAAAATGTTCGGACAGGAATGTCCAAACTACTTGGCTGATTAGCAGGCCGACTACCGTTGGGTGGAATCAGTTTTGGAGGGCTGTTCTGCGACAGCCGGAGTGATCGGTTGCAAGGGCGACGTTTGAGAAGCGGGAACAGCGGTGACAGTTGGTTTCGATGTTGAAGATGCCACACCGATGGCCGCAGCAGCATCGTCGGTGACCAATTTTTCCGTCATCCGACCAAGGTACTGCAAGAAACTATCTGGCCCTTCATAGCCTTGGACTTTTTCGTCCCACTCAACTTCTTTTCGAATCGGTCGGCCGGCGGCGATGTCAAAGACCACAAATCCTTTGGTCATTTGCTGCATGATTTGCGATTTGATTTTTTGACTTTCGATTGGCGTCAAAACTTCTGTGCGAAATGAAATGTAAGCGTTGCCGTCTTTGACCTTCATCAGTTCGTAAGAAATTCTTGCGTTGAGTTGATTCGCGCGACCGTCTTCATCGGTGGCAGCGAGCGACGTTGGGATGTTCCATTTCTGTCCAACCGCGATCGCTTTTTCTGGCAAAGGAATCGTCACATCGCCGACTCCAAATTTGGCTCCCTCGATATTGGACTGACGATCAATGATGTTCCCATTGGAAGTGATCGCGATGACTGCCAGCGGTTTCCCCAATTTGTCGGCGATGCCACGATACTCGGCGGGAGCGTTCTTGTCGGTGCGACTATTGTAAGAAACGGGATCGCTATCACCGATCTGCTGCCACATGTCGACGGCTTCGATGCTGTGGACAAAGGTCATTTTTCCTGCCGCGTCGACATTGGAAACTTTCCAAGCTTTCACGGAGACCGAACGCGAAGAGGTTTCTTCGGTCTCGCCAGCCATTTGAGTTTTGGTCGAGGCAACATGTTCAACGGTCCAGCGAACGGTTTCGTCGGCTTTGAGTTTATAGGCCAACAAATAAGTCTGTTTGCTGGCCATGTTTTGCGTGGCTCGCTCGATGCGATCAGCGGCGGAAGCCTGTTCTTTTTTCGCTGGGGCTTGAGTCGTTTGCCCCAGTGCGGTTGAGCAAGCAATGGGGAAAGCACTTGAGATCACACTGAAGCAAACAATTAGGCAAACATTCAAACATGCATTGCTCATCAACGAGCACAAGTCAACTTTAAGAAAGTTCATTGCAAAACTCCATCCCTGGTTTTCCGCTCGCATTTTTTACGCATGAGCGAAGGTTGTTTTGAATCGCTGATGATCGCAGATACTGGTATTTCAGCCGCAGAAAAACCAAGCTCGATCAATGAAAAGAGCAAGATAACCTAAATCGCGGATTGGAATCAATGTCGATCCGACGGAAAGAAATTCGATAAACGAGCGAGCATCAATGAAAATTGTTCGAAAGCTCAAAAAAATTCAGAATTCTGACAGGATTTACATGATCGACAAGATGCCGAACAAGATTATCAGCCGGGACCCTTACTGGTCTGCACAAATCCTGCTAATCATGTCAATCCTGTCCAGAAAATAAATCTGGCTCGCTCAGCTTCGTGGAGAGACCTTGATACTTGTGGGCTACTGCGCCGCCTGTTCCGGCAGTTGCCCGCCCCAGCCAAGTTTTTCTCGAAGAGTGCGATAATAAGATTTACCAGGAATCTCGATCAACTGAAATATCGGTTCCGCTCGCTGAATCCTCACCCGATCCGATTGCGTCAGCAGCGAAATGACTTGACCGTCCAGCACCAAACACGTCGAGTCGTTCGGTTTGCTAACCACGATTTCGTAGATGCGGTCGCAGCGGTCGACGACTGGTCGCACGGTCAGCGTATGTGGGCTAATTGGCGAAATCACG
>JBGSKR010000333.1:0-3517 GCA_041741135.1 Mariniblastus sp. | reverse complement strand
TGACCGAGCAGGCATGCGAGGCGGAAAATTCAAAGTCAATTTGCTGGGACAAGAGATTTGGGTAGGTGGAGATATCGTCTTGTCAATTCAAGGCACAACCTGTGACGCGCCACATGATTTCAACAAAATCAAGGAACAACTCGCAGCACTTCAACCAGGCGAGTCAATCAATTTGTCGGTTTTGCGAGCCGGAAAGAGCATTGAGTTGACCATCGCAAAAGACTGAATTCGTACTCATTTGTTATCGGTCTGAGGCAAATCAAATGATCTAACCGCAAGATATCGACATTCGTAAACAGGACAACCAAACATGATTCAAACAAAATTCAATACACTCTCAATTGCCGTTCTTCTTGTTGGGCTGCTATCCGTCCAACAGCTACAAGCTCAGAAAACACGACCGGGAAGGGTCCGATTCAACGGTTTCCACATTTCGCCGGAAGCCGCAGCTACGGGCATCCAGAAATTGAAGCGTGAGACTGAAAACGTCAAATGACGTAATCCATTCGCGGAAACTAGCGTCCGGCGTAGCAGATCGCCGTCTCGCATCATCAAATCGAGTATAAAATGAATTCATTGCTAATCATCATCGCGATAATCGCAGGCCTTTTTGTTGTGGCGATATTTCCATTCGGCTTTCGCATCTTTGGAACGTGAACGAGTGGAAACTGCGGGCCGGATTCGAGCCCTGATAACACAACAGATCAAGACGACACAACAAATTCAGATGGTGTCGACGTCTAATTCAGCTCCAATTCTCCTGCTAGATTTCAATGACTGAAATGCCACAAGTTGTCGAAGATGCTATAGAAAGTTTCGACGAATCAAGATGTCCGATGGGAAAGGCGAAACGTCTCATCGTATTTGCTCGCCATCCTGAAATTGGAAAAGTGAAAACGCGTTTGATTCCGGCGTTGGGAGCCGAGGCAGCGGCGAAAACGCATTTCGTACTCGCCAAGAACACATTGGCCACGGCTCGACAATTGATGGTCAACTCCGAAGTCGACCTGGAGGTTCGTGTGACGGGCAACAAAAATCATTCCTTCGCGGCATGCATTGGTAACGAGGTTGCCGTCCGATCACAACCAAACGGCGATTTGGGCGAAAGGCTCCAGGAAGCGGCCCGCGCTGCGTTTCAGGAAGGCGTCAAAAGATTGGTCTTCGTTGGAACAGATTGTCCAGATTTAAGTGAACCTCTTTTGGAAGAAGCATTTGCGAAGCTTGATCAAACGGATCTCGTTTTAGGGCCGGCATTTGATGGGGGATATTACTTGATTGGGATGGGGAAGTTTCTGCCGTCGCTGTTTCAAGATATCGCTTGGGGAAGCGAACGAGTTCTCGAACAAACTTTGTCGAAGGCAAAACAACTCCAACTTCGCGTGTCCCAGTTGCCCCCTCTGTCCGATGTTGATTATCCCGAGGATCTGATCCTCTGCCGCAATCGAAACGCAAGTTTTGAAAATGTCTTCCCGAAGCCAACGCCAGGGCTCTTATCGATAATCATTCCGACGCGAAATGAAGCGAGAACTCTAGGAACGACACTGAGTGCATTGACAGAATTGGATATTTCCAACGTCGAGGTGATTGTGGCGGATGGAGAGAGTTCCGATGCAACGGTTGCGGTTGCGAAACAATTCGACGAAAAATTGGCTTTGCGGGTAGTGCCAGTTCGAAAAGGGCGTGGGCGTCAAATGAATGTCGGAGCTGCAATCTCGCGCGGCGAGGCACTGATGTTCTTGCATGCGGACACGAAATTGCCCGGCAATTTTGTTGACAGGGTTTGGGCTACTTTGAACCAGGGAGCAATCGCCGGCGCTTTCAAGCTAGGAATCGCTGGCAGCCAACTTGGTTTGCGATTCGTAGAATCAGGAGCAAATTTTCGGTCACGTTTTTTCCAAATGCCCTATGGCGATCAGAGTTTGTTCTTGTTGTCGGATCTGTTTTTCGAAATCGGCGGCTATCGACATTGGCCATTGATGGAAGATTACGATCTGTGCCAGAGATTGCGAAAGCGCGGCAAGATTACTATCGCAGACGAGTCTATAACCACCTCGGATCGCCGCTGGCGGGAACTGGGGGTTCTCCGAACGACATTGCTGAATCAGTTTTACATCGCGGCTTTTCGATTAGGCGTTTCGCCCGCACGCATCGCCAAGTGGTATCGCGCAGCCAAACCGAAGGCGAAATGATCGCCTGGCCCAAATCTGAGAACTATGTCGAAATCGAAGGCGGTCTTTCGGATCAGGACTCGGACACACTTTGACAAATGCGGGTAAACTCAACTCGCATGTGTTCCGTTGGAACACCCAAAAAGCGGTGGGTTTCAATGGCTGATCTTATGAATAAATCACTCGCCTTGCTGAATATACAGACGAATAAGTAAGTTGTTCGGCTTCTCAACGGCTCGCACTACGCGTCATGGGCTCAAGCATTGGCTGCCCCGGTCAAAAAAAACGCTATCAATTTCAAGAATTCCAGAACACGGCTGAATAAAAAGACCCCTTGGCGTCATATCGTAGTAGACCTCAGCCTCGTCTGGAGAAGCATTGGGACGGCCCGCAGACCATTCCGAGAATTTTATTAAACACCTGAAGCCTCTTCAGGGCGCGCTGGAGGCATATTGCCTACGCTGGCTGAACGACCGAAAGTCCGTTGAAGATGTACTTCAAGAGGCCATTTCCCTGGCGTTTCGCGATTTCGACCTGTTCGCCGAAGGAACAAATTTTCGAGCCTGGATTTTTAGGTATTTGAATCTCGGAATACTTGAAACCAATCGTCGTTTGCGGAAGCGCAGGACGGAACCGGTAACAGATGACGTTGCTGAAATTGACTCCAGCGTAGATTCCGGTTGGGAACTGGAATTTGACGATTCGTTGCTAAATCTCCTGATGCAGTCACCAGAAGTTGTATTGGAACAATGTGAAGATGCGTTGAGTTTCGCAATCAAGCAGCTTAGTCCGGTCGATAGATCGGTATTACTGCTCAAGGCAATTGGAGAATTCAAATACCGAGAGATTGCTGAAATCGTGGATATTCCTCTGGGTACGGTAATGAGCTCATTGGCCAGAGCACGCCAACGAGTTCGGCATGAGTTGATCATCGAAGGGCGTGAACAGGGGTGTTTTGGCCAACAAGAACAAAAAAAAGCAAAGGGTGAACAATAACGTGTCGTAGATAACGTGTTGTTCAAGGTGGTGTTATGAAATGCAATGAAATTCGACAACACTGGAATTTGTACTTCGACTCCGAAGGCGATGCGGAGATGCACTTGCACATTAATGAACACTTGGCGATTTGTAAGGAGTGCAAACAGTGGTTCGATAGGCAGAACAGACTGGAGTCGCTGATCGAAGAGCGTCTTGGCAGTGAAGTGTCGGCTGAGTCAGTAACACAAGTCGATTGGTCGAACATCTTGATCAACGCGGGCGTTACTCCAGTGACGAAGTCGCGGTCATGGCTGCTTTTCAGTTCCGGCATCTTGGCGCTTGCCGCAAGCCTGTTGGTCGTCATTGGACTC
>JBGSKR010000332.1:0-7137 GCA_041741135.1 Mariniblastus sp. | reverse complement strand
ATCCTACGGAAATAGTTTCGGAACTGATCCGTCACCGCTTACATTTCGATTTCAAATCCCTTACGACTGTCGCGTTGAATGAAACGCTGGGCTTCGTCGTCGTCGATGATCGTTTCCGTTTTTGGGTCCCACTGCAATTTGCGTCCCAGCCGAATCGCGATGGCCGCTAGGTGGCAGGTCGACAAAGCACGGTGGTGACTGAAGACGTCGGAGATGGGCTCGCGACCTGCGGCAACCGCATCGAAAAAGTTTTTGAAATGATCGGTCAGCGGTTGATCTTTGTATACGCTTTCCAACGCACCTTCGGGCAGAGGATTGGTGGCCAGTTCCTCGACAGCTTTACCGCTAACCCTTCCGCGATTGACAAAAATGCGTCCCTCGCTGCCCTCGAACAAAATTCCGTTGTCTTGATCGTGGCGAATGGTCAGTTGCAGGTCATCGGCATACTTCACATCGACCAGAAATTGGGTGGCCGTGTTGAATTGATTGTCCAAGGTGGGGTAGCCGTTTTTGAAAGGCACGGGATGTTTGAACATCACCGGGTCAATGCTGATTGGGCCCGTGTCGGTCTTGCCCATTGCCCAAGTCGCGATGTCCACATGATGAGCTCCCCAATCGGTGAGCTTTCCACCGGAGTATTCGTACCACCAGCGGAATTCGTAGTGGCCGCGTGACCAGCCACCGGTTTCGCCAAAGTTTCCATCCAAGCGACGATACTTCGTTTCGGGCACGGGGCCTTGCCAGAGGTTCCAGTCCAGCGACGTGGGAGGCGCACCGACGGGGAGGTCGGGACTGGTGGGCGCGCCACCGACGCTGCAGGTGACACGCTGAAGTTTCCCGATTCGACCGGCGCGAATGATGGCGATGGCTTTTAGAAAAAATTCAATGCTTCGCTGTTGCGTTCCGATCTGAACGACTCGACCGGTTTCGCGGCAGACCTTGCTCATCAATTGCCCTTCGGCAATTGTGAGTGTCATTGGTTTTTCACAATAGACGTGTTTGCCGGAAAGCATCGCTTCGATGGCGATCTTGGCGTGCCAGTGATCGACGGTGGAAATGTGAACGACATCAATGTCGTCGCGATCGATGATGGCTCGATAATCGGCGACCACATCGGCGGCGGTGCCCGACCAGTCTTTGACCAAAAGCGAGGCTTTTTCGCGGCGCTCGGTATCCGCATCACAGACGGCGACGACATCCCCGTATTTCGGAAACTCTTGTGCCGAACCAAAACGCCCGTTGACTCCCGTTGCTTTCTGACTCCAGCGACTGCCGGTTCCGATGGCGGCAATGCGTGGTCGAGCGTTGGGGCTTTCGTATCCATGCGCTCGTCCGATTGCGCCAGCACTCAGCGCAAGTCCAGTCGCAAAGGTTGATCTCTTGATAAATTCACGGCGATTGAGATGACGGGGCATGGACGTGGTTCCTTGGTTGAGAATATTGTTGAGCGCGCGATCGACGTTAAAAAAATTGGCAACCGTTCACATCACAAGCCCCAGTCAGGCCGACACAACATCAGCCAAATTGCTGTCGCCCCTCGCCGGGGCTTGTGTTTGGTTGTTCTCCATTTCCCATGGCTGACGCCATGGGCTACTTGCTACCGCCACTGCCGTGGCTAAAAAGTCGGTATGCAAAAACCTTGCATCAAACACATTCGTTTTTAACCCGAGGACGGTTTCAAAAATTTTATCGTTTGAGATGAAAACGTTTAGGATTCCAAAAATCGTTGCGTGATCTTTCCGGTCGATTTGTTTTTCAAGATCAGTTTGATGCCGCCGTCGGGCATATGCTCTCGCTTCACCAGTAGATGTTCGTCATCGAATTCGTGAAGCGCCGATATTTTTGGAACATTCACTTCGCCTCGCCAGATCGGCAAGTCGATGGGTTCCCATTTTTTGGATTCCATGGAAAGGTAAGCGGCATCCATGATTGCGTTGACTACATAACCATCATAGAACGTTTCCATCGGAGCGCGATTCTGTTCGATCGCATCGAGCACATCGGCGAACATCTCACGATAGCCGAGGGCGCCAGGTTCGTCGCCAACGGGAAACAACCATCCTTGGGACGATTCCGATTTTTCCGCGACATAGTCCGTTTGACCGACTGCTGAAAACATTTCCATGCCGGTTCGCAGCCAATGATTCAGCCAGATGGTTCCCTCGGTTCCAGCGACTTCATCGCGCAAATCCATCCCACCGCGAAACGCCCAACTTACCTCGAACTGCCCGACCGCTCCATTCTCATACCGCACGAGACCAATGGCATGGTCTTCGGTAGTGATCGGATGGACTTGGGTGTCGCCCCAGCACATGACTTCGACGGGACGAATTTGTTTGCCGATAAAATTGCGAGCGATCTCGATGCAGTGACACCCCATATCGATGATCGCGCCACCACCGGCCAGTTCTCGGTCCCAAAACCAATCGCTATGCGGGCCTGGATGGGCTTCTCGCGAGCGACACCATAAGACTTTGCCGATCGCACCCTCTCGAACCGACTGGAGGGCTTTCAAAGTTTTGGGTGTGTACACTAAATCTTCGAGGTAACCTGCGAACACACCGGCCGATTCGACTGCGGCCAGCATCCGCTGCGCTTCGGCGGCGGTTCGTCCAAGTGGCTTCGTACAAAGTACCGATTTGCCAGCGCTGGCCGCCGCCAACACGGCTGCTTCGTGAAGATGGTTGGGCAACGCGACGATCACCACATCGACGTCATCCCGCTCGATGGCGGCCTTCATGTCGGTTGTGACGTGGGGAACATTCCAGCGATCAGAAAACTGCTGTGCAGATTTTTCGGTTCGTGAGTACACGACCGTCATTTGATCTTTGCTACGATGGCCGTGCAGCGCCATCGCATAGAAGTTGGCGATCAATCCCGAACCTAACAGACAAATCCGCATGAGTGTTTCCTGAGTTGTTGAATGGGAGATGATCAGCGCTTCAGCATTTCAGTAACTCGTTGATCATCCCAAACTTCCAGAGGACTGTAGTTGGGATGTCGGCCATCCTTGATAAACGGATCATTGCTGCGCGTGTTGTAGCAACAGATCAGTGACCAACGCGGATTCTCACTGGTGTTTTGATCCGAACGATGCAGCAGATTGCCATGAAAGAAAATCGCGTCGCCCGGTTCGAGCTCACAATACACCAGCTCCATTCGATCGAGTGCTGCGTCAACACGGGCTTGGTCGGCACCGGTTTGATCGCCGGTTTTGCCATGCTCGACTCGTCCCATCTTATGCGAGCTTTTAATTACTTGCAGACAACCGTTGGCTTTGTTGGCGCGATCAATCGCAATCAAGCAACTGGCCATGTCTGGGAACAAGCAGCCGTTGTTGTACCAGTATCCGTAGTCCTGATGCCACTCCCAAGCTCCGCCAACAAACGGCTCTTTGAGCATCATTTTGTGATGATAGTGATAGACTTCATCGCCCAACAGCGTTTCCATTGGCTTCACGATTCGTTTGCTACGAACGATTGCGGCGTAAGGAGATTCGTCGAGTTCGTTGCGCACGGCCAGCTTGCTTTCTCCGCCCGAGGCATCGCGTTTCGCATACGCTTGCTGCGCGAGAACACCGTCAGATTTTGCCAGCTTGAGCAGCCCCGCCGCCTCTTCGGCATCGAACAGAGATTTGGCGATCAAATAACCATCTTGATCGAATTGAGATTTTTGTTGATCGGAAAGTTCAAAGTACATCATTCATACCTACGGGTGGGAAATTAAGTGCCGCGAGACAGCACTTTGGGGGACGATCATTGATGGATCGACTTCTAATATAGAGCGAAATGAAAAGCGATTGAAGAACCCGATGGTTCGCAATTCGTCTAAATTCAGGTCGGAAGCCTGTGGGCAGCAACACGAGCTGGAAGCTTATGCCACGTGCTACTGTTCGCAAAGCTTTCGTAGGCCCGGAATGATTCGCAGCGCATTTTCCGAGTAAACCTTTTTGAGGACTTCGTTAGGAAGTCCAATTCCGTAAATTCGCCACCCGCCCTGCGGCGGCGGTGATTTTTCGCTATAAGGGAAATATTCGTCATAAGTCTCCAAGAATCGCCAGTAATAGCTTAGCCGCTGAGCTGGCCAAGGACCGTCGGTTCCGAACAAAATTCGGTCTTGATATTTGATGAAGAACTTTCGGGCCGTGTAAGGTTGCCGGCCAAGTTCGTTGATGCGCGAGGCGAGTTCAATATGCAAGTTTGGATATTCGTCGAGCCACTTTCCCACGGCGGCGAGATCCTCGCTGTTGTTGGCAAAATGAGCACCAATAAAAGTCGTACCGGGATGCCTAGCGATGACGCGGTTGCGAGCCGCGAGTAGTTCCTCGCGAGCTGGAAATTCGTCGCCGTAAAAACTCCAGTCAGGATGTCGCGAAAGCTCTTCCCAGCGTTCGTTGTTCTCATCGATCGGTTGAAAGAAAGCCATCGGATCGGCGACGTGCATGATCACCGGCAATCCCAATTCACCACAAGCCTTCCAAATCGGATTCCAGCGCGGATCATCGATTTGGATGAGAGAGCCGTCCGCGTTTTTATCGGTCAGTCCAAACGATTTGAAAAACTTCACGCCGAGGATGCCATTTGCTTTCGCGAGTTTCAGTTGTTCGACGGTGTGATGCACAAAATCCGGTTGGTTGGCGGCCCAAGTTTTCGGATCGTTTTGCTGGCCGTCGCCGATCATGTCCAAGTGAACGAAGGCGGCAATTCGGTTCTTGAAATCTTCACCGATGAACTTTAGATGGGAGTCTTCGCGACCTAGTTTGGCATCGAAACTGATGGAAGCGATGATGTTGTTGGCCTCCATCACGCGGAAGTACTGCGCTAACTCGTCGCGGTTGCCCTTAAAGCGAACTCCGAAATGGGTATGGATGTCGATGACCGGAAACTTGGCCGAGGTTAGCTTTGTTTGAGCGGTGACCAAATTTGGAATTGGGTCGTAAGTCCGCAGGGTAGGATCGTCGGAACGAATGGAATCGCTTGAGAATTGTGCGAGCGTTTGGGAAGAGCCGAACAAGATGAAGAACAAGCAGATACTTATAGAAACATCAACTAGATTCATTGGCGACTCAAATTTTTCATTACCCTGAGTTTCACTTCAGATGAAAGTCGAGGCCTTCGTTGACTGCGGGTTTGATCTCGACCGACAGTGTTGTTTGCTCATTGTACCGGTCGGGGATAAACGAGTCGATGACAGGCACACTGTTCCCGTCTTCGTCCACCTGAAATTTTCCAGTCGGTCGAGACGCAGAGATTCCAACTTTCTTCAAACCCGCAGAAACCTTGCCTGCATATTTTCCATTCTCGATGGAAAGATACTGAGCCGGACCGCCGCCTATTTCTGTGGTGTCAGGAACGAAGGAAACTTGCCCCTTTTCGACTGCCTCCCCTTGGAAAGTAACGGCTCCGGAGACGGGGTAGAGAGTAGGGCCATTTGATCCGCTGCAACCGAGGAGTCCCATCAGAAGCATGGCTAGCGATAGATACTTCAGAACCGGACGATCACCTAAAAATGTTTTGCTGGGTAGAACCATCGCTAACTCTCGAAGAAGTGGACACGTGCTTAAATAAATTCTCACGAATTCGGCTAGGTCAATTTTGATTTGATTAATCGATACTTTTGACCTGCCCTGAATCTCGATTGCCCAAGCGATTATAAAGAACTAAATCGATATCGTTGGAAACGAACCGAGTTGAACAATCCGCATTGGAAAATATCACACCTCCGCGATGGTGACTGCGGGCAGCCATTCGAAGCCAATTGCCACCGGAGTTTCCCAATCCGGCCGCCGGTGCCCAAGGCAACACCTCTTGAATCGTTTGGGAATTTGCTTGGTCTTTAGCGGGCGAATTGGGTTGATCCAGCGTGGCAATGGTGCAATTGGCACTGTTGAAACCCGTCATAAAATATCTACCGCGACGATCAACATCCCCGTCGACCAAGTTGATCTCACCTACCATCAAAACATTCGAAGTGCCGTCATGGATTTCTGTCAATTCAATCTTCGATTTGACGAAAAACAAACCATGAGCAATTTCCTCATTTGCTCCCGCACCCGTTCTCAGGCTATGCCCACCATGCACGAGTTGGTAGTTACCATGAAAACCGCGCGAGTTGACTTTGCCTTGCACTTTATCAGACGGGCAAACAAACAGTGGCAGAACGGTTTGGTTCATGGGCCAACTGTAGGATGGCATCGCTGGGTCATCCGCCGCAATTAGCTCTTGGAAAACGTCTGACAAATTTTGCTGCTCGACGAAGGGCAATAGATAGATCAGCCAAGAATAGCGATAACGATCGTTGGTTCCCGATGCGTTGAGGTTGATGGTGTACCCGGGCGGGAATCTGCTCATGGTACCTTCGTAGTTGTGAATGGCCAACGCGATTT
The DNA here is from genome assembly GCA_041741135.1 of Mariniblastus sp. Classification (GTDB taxonomy): domain Bacteria; phylum Planctomycetota; class Planctomycetia; order Pirellulales; family Pirellulaceae; genus Mariniblastus. The sequence goes on along the minus strand of JBGSKR010000332.1, from coordinate 752 downwards.
GGCGCGCATTGTTGGAGCACTTCGATCGCCGCGCTGCCTCTCGCACTTGCTGAACCGCTGGCAGCAGCATGCCGATCAGGATTCCAATAATGGCGATCACGACCAGTAACTCGACCAAGGTAAATGCTTGCCGGGGGCGACGGTGCCGTTGAGAACTCAACTGCATGGTAGATCTCCTGAAAAGTGAAAAGAGAGAAAAATGCCGTGGCAGCCTGATGTATTCGCGCGAACGATGTCGAAGCAACCATTGCAACGCAGCCAACGTTGCAGAAAGCATCGTAAGCCATCGGTTTCACCAATGCCACCCTAAGATTGCGCTGGAATTCTTCGCGTTTGCGACATCAGTGAGCCAGCGCCGATGAGCGAAATTTGAGAGGTGTGATCCCAAATTCTGCTTTGAAAATGGTGGTCATATACTCCGGAGTACCGAATCCAACTTGATCTGCAATTTTCGAGATCGGCAAATCAGTTTGAATTAAAAATTCGCGAACGCGCATCAAACGAAGGCGCCGGATTTCCTCGAGTGGCGTATGGCCAAACGCATCTTGAAATTTACGTTCGAGTGACCGTCGTCCCATCGGCACGGCATCCGCCACTTCGGCAACCGTAATTGCTGAACAGCAATTTCGGCGGATAAAACCGACAGCGGCCAGCAATTCAGGGTCTTCGATGGCGAGAGCTTCAGTCGATTGCCGGGCCGCAACGATTAACGGTGAGATCAGTCGTTTGTTCGAATGTGGTTCTCCATGAAT
>JBGSKR010000331.1:0-13594 GCA_041741135.1 Mariniblastus sp. | reverse complement strand
CCTTTGGCTTGCACTCCCATTTCATCCGCCGAAAACAACAGGACTTGACCACTATCCTCTTGGACGTGATAGAACAATCCTTCGGCGTAGGTGACGGCACCCTTTTTAATCTTTCGCTCAGCCCATTTCATTTCACCCGTTTCACGATCCTGACACACGAATGCTTTATCGCTGGAACCGTAAAAATAATTGCCGATTTGGATCACTCCTCCGTGATGGTTCTGCATTGATTTCTTGTACCACAATTCGGTGGCTGAATTGTTGGGGCCCAACTCAATCAATTTGGAACCGACATTGTAGCCGCTGGTGACGTAAACTTTCCCGTCTCGGAAAATGGGCGAAGGGATCACAGCAACGCGTCCAGGCCAATCGATCTGCCACAACAGTTTTCCGTCGGCAGCAGCCACGCCAATAACGGCAATACTGGTCAACTGAACGTATTGGCGCACGCCATCAAATTCGATCGGCAGGAGGGAAGAGTAATGTGCTTGGGCCGGCGCACTCTGCTCGCCTTCCATGTCTTTTGTGACAGGAGCTGATTGCCAGATTTTCTCGCCGGTTTTTTTGTTCAGTGCAAGAATCGTTCCCTGTTCTCCTCCCGGTGTACAAACAACTTGTTCACCATCAATTAGCGGCGATTCCGCGTAACCCCAATTCGGGACTTTGCCGCCAAAGTTTTGCATGTGAGCTTTCCAGACAATCGCGCCATCGGTCGTCTTTAGACAAACCAACGTACCATCGGCAAACATGGCGTAGACAAAATCGCCATCGACCGACGGCGTGCTGCGAGGCCCATCCCCCCAATTGTTCTTAAATGCATGGTCGACCACCGGCGTGCGCCAAAGTTCTTTTCCAGTCGTAGCGTTCAAGCAAAGTGCGAATTCGATATTGTCTTCCAAGCCCATAGTGAACAGTTGCTCGCCGACAATTGAGAAACCGGCGTATCCCAGGCCGGCGTTATTAAACAGCCATGCTTGTTTCGGCCCAGCGGCGGGCCATTCCTTCAGCAACCCTTCCTCTGCCGATTGATCATTTCGGTCGGGTCCGCGCCAATGCGGCCAATCATCCGCTGCCGTTTGAGCGACGACAATCAGCCCCATCAGAGGTAAAATGGTGGAGGCAGAGAACCGAACCAAAAATCCAAGCATCGAATTAAAATTCATGATCGCTCAAGGAAAAAGATGGAAAAACTTGTGACAGCAATGATGGCGAGTATTCATTCTGAGCGCGGTACAGGGGAATTGCAACCGACCACCACTCACAGCGGCAGTTTATCACCGGCCGCATCGACGCGAACCATCGTTACCTTGGTCGAAAAAATGGACTCCGCCCGTTCAACTTCCGTTTGTCCTTCGGCATGAGCTTTCGAGACGTTGATCAAATAAGTCACCGAAGTTCGTCCCGTTCGCACTCGAGTCATTTCGAATTCGAGGATCGTCCCGTTCTTGATACTGCGTTTGAATTCGACCTGATCCATCCCGATCGTGACAAATCGATAGTCAGGAAAATCGAGGCTGGCGGCAATCCAAGCCATCTCATCCACCCACTTCAATAGATAACCTCCAAACAAAAATCCGAAGTGATTAAGATTCTCTGGCAATACCAATTTGTAGTTTTTCACGATGTCTTTCTAAATGTTTAGTTGGATTTGTTCGGAATTTACCTGTATTTTAGCTTCATTTCTCACTGCTAAAAAGTTGCCAATTTTGCTATAATTCCAGCCAATTACTTTGAGACCGCTGTTACCACGGAGCGAACTGTCAAGTGGATTTAAACAAATTGTTTGAGCCTTTTTCCCCACCGGAAACGAATTTCCTCGAACGACTGCGCTATTGGGCTGTCGCTCAGCCGGATAAAACCGCGTTTCGTTTTCTCGACAAAGCCGACGAAGACTTCGAATCGGTGACCTACGCGCAGCTCGATCGCCGCGCTCGAGCCGTCGCCGCAAAACTCGTTTCGATGGGTTTTGCTGGTCAGCGTGCACTGCTCATGTACCCTCCTGGACTCGATTTCGTTGTCGCGTTTTTTGGCTGCCACTATGCTGGCATCACTCCCGTGCCGGCTTATCCGCCGCGTCGCAATCGTAACATGGGCCGCATCAACGCAATCCTCGAAGACGCCCAAGCCGCCGTTGCGCTAACCGTCAATCTCATCATCAAACGCTGGCAAGTCTCGATTCAAGACAATACCGGCTTGAGCAAAATCCCGTGGGTCACGACCGAAGACATTCCCGCCGAACTGGCCGACGATTGGATTAAGCCACATCTCTCTCCCGATGACCTGGGGTTGATTCAATACACATCGGGATCAACAGGAACTCCCAAAGGCGTCATGCTTTCGCATGATAATTTGATCGCCAACTGCCGCATGATCACTCGTGCGTTTGAGATTACTCGGCACGGTGCGGCGTGCAGTTGGCTGCCGCTGTATCACGACATGGGGTTGGTCGGAGGAATTCTTAATCCGCTGTATTGCGGCATCCCCGACACGATCATGTCACCGGTTGCATTTTTGACGCAGCCGATCCGCTGGTTGCAAGCGATCTCGGACTTCAAAGCCACGGCCTCTGGTGGGCCGAATTTCGCTTACGCTTGGTGTACGATGAAAATCGAAGCTAGCCAATGCGAGAACCTCGATCTTTCTCACTGGGAAGTCGCGTTCAATGGAGCCGAACCCGTCCGCGCCGATGTGATGAAACGCTTCGCCGAAAAGTTCTCGCCTTATGGATTTCAAGAAAAAGCGTTCTACCCATGCTACGGCATGGCGGAGACGACACTAATTGTCACCGGCGGAAAAAAAGACGATCCGCCTGTCATCCGCTCGTTCAACAAAAACGATCTCGTCGAACATCGCGTCGTGCGAACTCTGGAAACCGACAAAGACGCACGGCATCTCGTGGGCTGCGGTCAAGTTCTCGAAGAAGAAGAAGTCTTGATCGTACATCCCGAAACGCGGCGGCCACTTCCCGATGACCAGATTGGCGAGATCTGGATCAACAGCCCCAGTTGCGGTTTGGGCTACTGGAAACGCCCGATCGAAACCGCCGAAACTTTTAAAGCTCGCCTCAATCCCGACAATGGAAAGATCTACGTTCGCTCGGGCGATCTTGGATTCATGGATCGCGGCGAACTGTTCGTCGCCGGTCGTCTCAAAGACATGATCATTGTCCGGGGCGTCAACCGCTACCCGCAAGACATCGAAGCGACGGTCGAGCAATGCCATCCGCTTACTCGTTCCGGTGGTTCGGCGGCGTTCGCCGTCACTCGCTGGGATCGCGAACATTTGGTCATCGTTTGCGAAGTCGAGCGCGGCGAAAAACATGAAGACTGGAACGAAGTCATCGATGGCATCCGCGCCGCCGTCACCGACGAACACGATCTTCCACCCGATGCCATTCTGTTGGTTCGCGCTCACAGCGTTCCAAAAACATCGAGTGGCAAAGTCCAACGTCACGCTTGCAAATTGAATTTCGAAAACGAAGAAGACATTGTCGTGCTCGCTCGATGGAGTGCATGGGAGGAATCTTACGCACCCGAACCGGCTCCCGTAACGACTCCGGTCAGCGAGCGAAACGGCGTCAGCCTCGAAGGCTCGAATCTCGCGCCTGCTGTGGTGAACGCCGTGATCTACTACGTCAAAGCTGTCGGCAAAGACCGCGTTAAGGATATCGGAATCGATACCAACATCATTCACCTCGGTCTCGATTCGCTGGAACGACTGGACATTGCCCAAAGTCTTCAAGAAGCGTTTGGCGGTCATATCCCCGACGAAGTACTGCAAGAAGTCGAAACCGTTCGCGAAGTCGCGGCCGCTGTGCAAGAACACATCGGTACCGTCCCCGTCGCGGGCGAGTTCGCTATTTCGTCGGTTGCCGCTCCAGCAAAAAAGATATCCGGCCCAATTCCGGAATCGTATTATCGACTGGATAAAATGCCTGAGTATCTCCGCTTGCAAGATTTGAAGCGGCAAATTTTTGATACCGGAATTCGCAATCCATTTTTCAGCGTGCACGAAGGCCGCATTGCAGACACGACGCAGATCGATGGCAGAAAACTGATCTCGTTCGCCAGCTACAATTATCTCGGTCTTTCGGGGCATCCCGATGTGGTCAGCAGTGCGAAAAACGCCATTGATCAATTCGGCACCAGCGTCTCTGCTTCGCGAATCGTCTCGGGCGAAAAAACCATCCACAAGGAACTTGAAGCCGAGCTGTCGGAGTTTCTTGGTGTTGAGGACGTGATCACGTTCCCCGGTGGACACGCGACCAACGAATCGGTCATCGGGCATCTCGTCGGACCCGGTGACTTGATTGTTCACGACGGATTGGCTCATAATTCGATCATTCAAGGTGCGGAGCTTTCGGGCGCGCGACGTCGTCCCTTCGAACATAATAATTGGCAAGAGCTAAACAAAATCTTGAAACAGAATCGCAGCGAGTATCGTCGCGTGCTAATCGCGCTCGAAGGGTTATACAGCATGGACGGCGATTATCCGGACTTGCCGCGCTTCATCGACATCAAGAATCGCTACAACGCTTGGCTGTATGTGGACGAGGCCCATTCGATTGGCACGATGGGAAAAACCGGACGAGGAATCGCTGAAGTCTACGGCATCGACCGCAGTGCGGCAGAATGCTGGATGGGTACGCTCAGTAAATCGTTCGGCAGTTGCGGTGGATTCATTGGCGGCAGCGGTCAGTTGATCGATTACCTGCGGTACACAACCCCGGGTTATGTCTTTGCTGCTGGGATGCCACCGGCGAACGTCGGAGCGGCACTTGGCTCGTTGCGAGTTTTGAAATCTCATCCGGAATTGGTAGAGCGACTCCAAAAAAATTCGCAACTGTTTCTTGAACTCGCCAAAGCGGCGGGGCTGAATACCGGCGTCGCTCAAGGTACACCCATTATTCCGATCATCACAGGCGCATCGATTCGTGCGTTACAACTATCGGAAGCACTTTACAATCACGGCATCAATGCCCAACCAATCTTGTACCCCGCTGTTGCGGAAAAAGAAGCTCGCGTGAGAATTTTTATGACGGCGTCGCACAACGAAGATCAAATCCGCGAATCGGTAGAAGTGCTTGCCAGCAGTTGGCAACAGATTCTAAGTGAGTCCAGAGACGCCGCTTCGCCCAACAACAGCCCCGCTGCTGCGATACCGTAGTTGGCATTTGTTGCTGAATTCGTGAGAATTCAGTTTTTTTAGATTAAGGGAAAGAAGTCTCACGACTTCTGCTACGTTAGAGGTCGAAATGATTCGATGATCAAGAAACATCCACTACCAACGGCAGCAAACGCGGCGGTTTCTCGCAGCCTCGCGGATGTTCTCGTTGACCTTGGTGGAATTTCGGCCGCGCGAGTCGTTGTCGATCCTCCACCTGGGTCGGCTAATTTTGATGATCTCGTTGTTGCCAACGAGCGAGGCGGCATGTGCGAATGGGTCGATGGAACGCTTGTGGAGAAGTCTATGGGTTGGATGGAATCGGTCATCGCACTTTACTTGGGCAGCGTGCTCAGCGAATTTGTGAGAAAGCATAACTTGGGCTTGGTCAGTGGCGCTGATGGGTTTATGCGAATCATGAGCTCGACGGTTCGTGGGCCGGATGTTGCCTTTGTTTCTTGGGATCGTCTGCCTCGGAATCAGTTTCCAGAAGCCAGGGTTCCGGAACTCGTTCCTGATTTGGCGGTCGAAGTTATCAGCGAAGGCAATACTCGCGCAGAGATGGCTCGTAAACGTCGCGAATATTTCCATGCCGGAGTAAAGCTGGTTTGGATGATCGATCCTCGCGAGCGTTCAGTCGCGGTTTATTCCAGCATCAATGAGTATTCGATTGTGGGTGAGACAGAGAAGTTGAATGGCGGCGAAGTGTTACCGGGCTTCGAAATTGAATTGGCGGATTTATTTGCAGAACTTGATCGTCAGCCATCGTAAAAGAAGACACAATTTTTTAACGTAGCTTGGATATTCCTATCCGAGCACCCGTAGCTTGGATATTCCTATCCGAGCATTAGACAAATCGACGGACAAGAATGTCCATCGTACGACTACATCGAGCAAACTTCGGCATTCAAAAAACGCTTAGCCCGAAAAATGAATTTCATGATCGACATTGCCACTCTAATCAATCTTCAAACTGAAACGGTCGAGCGTTGGCATCGTGAACCAATCGAGAATCCGTTTGATGAATCCCAGCCGCTGCTGCACACCATTTGCCAGCAGCATTCGTTTAACTTTCTACTGTGGCATGAAGAAGACATCGCCCGCAGCCCTGACGTCAGCGACGCCGAAATTGCTCGCGTCAAGCGTTCGATTGATCGATACAATCAGCAGCGCAACGACTGGATTGAAAAAATTGACGATCAGATTGCCTCGATGTTAGAACAGCAAAACGTTCTGCCGCCGGCAGAAGCTCCGATGAACACGGAAACTCCCGGCTCGACAATGGATCGACTTTCCATTTTGGCGCTGCGGCTCTATCACCTGCACGAACAACTCGACCGCCCCGACGTCGATCAGGCTCATCTCGATTCAGTGCAGCGCAAGATTACGATTTGTCGATTGCAGCAAGATGAGCTGGGCACGGCACTGGAGCAGTTAATCGACGACTTGTTTGCGGGCAGAAAACGGCATCGGATTTATCGGCAATTTAAGATGTACAACGATCCGACATTGAATCCGTATTTGTATCAGAGCGCGAATTCGTAGCTTGGATATTCCAATCCGAAGATTTTCATGTAGCTTGGACAATCCTGTCCGAGCACCCGTAGCTTGGATATTCTTGTCCGAGCACTTACCTGATCGACGGACAAGAATGTCCATCTTACAAATGCACCTACCAACCCGACGGACAAGAATGTCCATCGTACATTGTCTTACTCGATATGTCTGACCTGTCTACTTCACACTCCACTCACGACACTTCGCCATCGATTTTCCGATCCATGTTGTCCGTGGCTGTCATCGCGTTTTCGTTTCTTCCGCTGACCCTGTTTTTGTTTTCTCTAATGGGTCAGCAGTTTTTCCTCGCGGAGTTGCTGAACAATTTCCGCTGTCAGATCATGTTTCTGTTGTTGCCCTTTGTGTTTTTTTTTCTGTTACTCAGACAATGGTGGCTGGGGCTGCTATTCTCCATCGCGGCAGCCTGGAGCATGACCGGAATTGCCTGGGTGTATTTTCCGTCGGCTCAGCCAACGGCTGGAACCGACACATTGAAAGTCATGACATTCAATGTTTATTTTGGCAATCCAACGCCCGAGCTGGCGATCAGCCGAATCTTGGAACATGACCCGGACATCGTCGCGATTGTCGAGTACTCGAACCATTTGCCGGAAGCACTCGAATCGCTCAACGAAAAATATCCTTATCGCGTTCTCGAACCGCGTTGGCATGGTTTTGGAATCGCCATTTTCAGTCGCTTGCCATTGTCTGATACGAAGATTCATTACCTTGCTCCAGCTGAGATCGATTGCCCGATGATCGAAACGCATGTGGAGATCGAAGGCCAATCGGTTCGCGTGGTGGGGCTGCATGTCGCATCACCCACCAATTCAGCTCGTTTGCAATTACGAAATCAGCAGTTGAGACAGGTCGCTGGAATCTTGAATCAGAAAAACGAGCCGACCATTATCATGGGCGATTTCAATTGCACGCCGTGGTCATCGTTTTTGGTCGATTTTTTGGATCAAGCGGGATTGCGAGATAGCCGACAAGGTTTTGGCTATCAGGCGACTTGGCATCGGGATCTGGGAATTTTTAAAATCCCGATCGATCATGCTTTTGTGTCACCGGAGATTCATGTCCATGATCGCTTTGTGGCCGAGCCAGCCGGTTCCGATCATCTGCCGGTCGTGTTCGAAATTTCCGTAACGCCTAAAAAGCAGGAGTAAAAAGAAATCCCTACGCTACTTCGCGGCGAGAACGAATCATCTGTTCGCAAGCCGCCAAAACATCGCTGGCGAAAATGTCTCGCATCGCGTCATTGGCCGCTTTTCTCCGCTGCTTACTTTTGCCACCCTGATACCACTTTTGTATCGCGATGTGCTGCGAACCATACGCGCCCGATTCGGTAGGACGAGTCGTACCGTATAAACCAACACAAGCCGTTCCCATCGCGGCAGCAAGGTGCATCGGTCCGGTGTCGCAGCCGATGAAGAAAGCGGCTTGCTGACACAGCGCGGCCAACTCTCGCAAATTTGTTTTTTCCGCGATCACCACTCCCGTCGGAAACAGCGACTGAATCTGCTTTGCCATCGCCAATTCTTCTTCGCCCGCCCAAGTCACCACGCTGCGAATTGCGTGTTGCTGAAACAAGCCCCCGGCCACTGTGGCAAACCGCTCGGTTTCCCATCGCTTCGAAGCCCAACTGGCTCCCGGATTGATAACGACGAAAGGACGCGCTGGCTGAGTTAGACCGTTGCGATTTAGAAATCCGTCAATAAAACGTTTTGCCTCGGGACAAATCGGCAAATCAAAGCGAACTTCCGATTGCATCGGAGGATTGATTCCCAATTCGACCAGCAACCCTAGCGAGCGATCAACGACATGCGAGGCTGGTGAAGTGACCAAACAGTTGTTGAGCAATCGGGAAAGCTCCCGTCCTTTCTTTCCTCGCAGGCCAATGCGTTTCTTGGCTCCGCTGATCCGGCCCAACATCGCGCTTTTGGTCAAACACTGGGGATCGATCACGGTATCGAATTTGAAAGACCGCAGCTTACGAGAAAGTGAGCTCCAAGCGGTTGGCGACGTTAGCCAATTCTTGGGAACGACCACGATCTCGTCGATGCCTGCGTGCAAACTGAGCAGTTGTTGCGAGGGTGATTCGACGGCCCAAACAATAAAAGCCGCTGGGTAATTTCGCCTAATGGCTGAGACCATCGGCAAGGTCAGAATGCAGTCGCCAATATGGCTCAGTCGTGTGATGAGGATTCGCATGAAGGTAATGTTACCGAAGCTTAACCATGCGACCAATAGCGTTTTTTCTCCGTAGCTGCTGTCGCCAGACGGCGGAATCCACGCCGTTTTGTGACTGTGGAATAGGCTTACCTGACATCGGCTTCCAGCCAGTGTTTCAAAGCCCCACAAGCTTGAAGCTTATGCCACAGCCACACGCTGGAAGCCAGTGCCACGCGATGATATAACTTTATAGTCATCCAGAATCCACAACCATCACTTCAACCAATCAACAGGCAGACAACATCATGGGCATGGGCATGAGTGAGATCGGCATTATTCTATTGATGATTTTCGGGGGAAGCCTCGGTTTGCCAGTTGGAATGCCACCAGGCCCCGAAGACCCGATGATGTTTAAGGTCGCTCCCGAGAATTGCGTTTGCTACGCCACCTGGACTGGCATGGCCAAGCTTGATCCGAAAGCCAATCCAACCGAAGCCTGGATGGGACAACCGGAAATGGTCGCGATGAGCGACAAACTGCGGGCGGCGTGGCGGGGTTCCATCGAAACTAAAGCCAAAGCCATCCGCGATCCCGCGACTGCGGCGTTCACTCGGTTTATGCTGGAGTTGGCCGACGTCGCGATCTCGAGTCCGACAGCAATTTGGGTGACGGACTTTGCGATCAAAGATGACGCTCCTGTTATCGACGGTGCCGCTTTAATTAGTCTCGGCGATGAAACCGATCGCATCGAAGCTGCACTGGAAAATTTTTCCGTCGAGCTGGCAAAGATTGATTCCAAAAAATTTGGAATCGAAGCCGTCGAAGTGGAAGGGCAACCCGCGTATCGACTGATCCTTCCTGAAAACGCTAGTGAAGTTTATCTCGCGCTGCGAGGAAAGTATTTTGCGATCTCATTCGGTAAACAGTCGCTCATCGACATCGCCAAAAATTCGCAAACCGATGCACCAAAATGGCTGACCGATTTTCGCAGCGAGCTGGCGGTCGAACGCTTTGCCAGCATGAGTTACGTCAACACGAAACTTGCCATCGAGATGTTTCCAGTTGAAGAGGAGCCTGACTTGAAATGGTTTCTCGACATGACGAATAAATTGTATGGCGATGACCTGCAATCGATGGCTTGGGTTTCCGGCGTTGACTCGCTCGGGTTCCTCAATCGGGTTTCGCTGCGAACCGCTGAAAAGCCGAGCGGGATTTTATCGGTGATCGATCGTGGGCCGATCCCTCGCGAGTGGATTTCAGACATTCCGACCGACTCGATTGTCGCCGTTGCCACGCGACTTTCAGGCAACGAGATTCTGCGGATGGTGAAAGAGATTGCCAGTGATGCCGGATCAGAAGAGGAGATGAAAGAAGTCTTCGCGCAATTCCAAGCCGTGACTGGGATGAGCCTTGAAGATGAGTTCCTCGAAACGCTGGGCGATTTTATTTACCTTTACTACAAATACGACGCCGAGAAACCGTTCAATGGAATCATGGCTTCGATTCGCATCGAAGACGAAATGTCGTTCCCAGCGATTTACGAACAGCTCAACAAAGGCATTGAGAAACTGTTGGAAGATCAAGGAATGCCGGGACTGAAGAAGCAAACCATTGCCGACCAAGAGATTATTTCCGGAGGCGATGGTGCCATGGGAATGGTCAGTTGGGCGTTGGTGGAGAATCAATGGTTGTTTGGTTATGAAGCGCCAGATATCGCGCGGCACCTACGCGGGCCTGCGGAAGGAAAACGTCTGAGCGAACAAACCACTGTCGAGATGCTTTACAAGTTTGGTGAAGAGCAGAAGTTCGGTGGCCCAATTGCCGTCGCTCATTTGAATCTTAAATCATTGATGGAAATTGTCTGGCCATTTATTGGGATGTTCCAAGACAATGACCAACGGATCGAGAAAGATTTTGATTTTACGTGGGGCGATGTTCCAAAACTGGACGTGCTGACTAAAGGAATGCAGCCAAGCATGACCGCCGTCTATCGCACACCAACCGGATTTCAAATGCTGATGCGACAGACTTATCCTGGTTCGTCACCGATCGTGACAATCGCGGGGATCGGAACGCTGGCCGCTCCGTACGGCGCGGCGGAATATGAATCAGCTCAGGTGATCAAATCTATGAACAATGCCAAACAGTTGGCGTTGGCCGCTCTTAATTATGAGAGCGCTTTTGCGAAATTTCCGGCCGCTTATTCCCAAGATGCGGATGGGAAACGACTGCTAAGTTGGCGCGTGCACCTGCTGCCCTTCATGGAAGAAAACGAATTGTACGAACAGTTTCATTTGGACGAGCCTTGGGACAGCGAGCACAACAAGGCACTGATCGAAAAAATGCCCGATGTGTTCAAAAATTCCAACGTCGAAACGCCAGCCGGCAAGACAACTTTTTTGGCGGTGATGGGAGAAGATCGAGTCTTCACCGGGCCGGCGAAAGCAGGCGACGCCTCCAGCAAACGCCGTTTAGCCGACATTCATGATGGGACTTCCAATACGGCGTTGATCGTCGAGGTCAGTGCCGAACATGCGGTCACATGGACGCAGCCGGAAGATTTTTCGGGTGACGGAAAATCACTGCTGGAAAAAACCAAAGGCATTCGAGCTGGCGATGAGATGATGTTGATCATGACTGATGGCAGCGTCCATGTGATTCCGCCACAGGATGCCGAAATGATGGAAAACCTACTCAAAATCAACGATGGCAACTTAGTCGACATTCCATAGTTGATCGGCCTAAGCCCCTTCGACTTTTGTTTGCGGGCGACCATTCCTCTGTGGTCGCTGGTTTTTTTCCATCCTCTTTTTGTCAACAATCTTTTTGTCAGCAATCTTTTTGCCTTCCATTTTTCTGCCTTCGATCTTTTTGTAAACCGTTGAACTCGGCACGGCATCAAGCAACCATTTCCTCATTTCGACTTTCGCGATAAACGCGGCTGGATTATCTTGAATCAGCCTATTAGTCGTGCGTTCAAAAACTTCAAACTTCCCCCTGCAAACTTCTTTATGATTTCCATTCGTGATCTTTCCATTCGCTATCTCGGCCCACCGCTGCTCGACGAAGTCTCCTGTGAAATCTTTCCTGGAAATCGCATCGGCTTGCTAGGCCGAAACGGAGCCGGAAAATCGACGTTGCTGAAAATTCTGTCGGGCCAAATTCAAGCGGACTCGGGTCAAGTCGTCGTCGCTCCGGGAACCAAGATCGCCATTCTCGATCAAGAAGTTCCGATGGATATCCACGACTCGATCACGGGCGTTGTTTCCGCGGGCCTGAAACGCTTTGCTGACCCCGCTCACGAACTGGAAGACTGGGAAGTCCAAATCGAAGTCGAAAACATTCTCTCGCGGATGGAACTCGATGGTGACGCGCGTTTTGAATCGCTTTCATCCGGAATGAAACGTCGCGTGCTGCTCGCGCGGGCGCTGGTTTCGAAACCGGGTTTTTTGCTGCTGGACGAACCGACCAACCATCTCGACATCGACGCGATTCAGTGGCTCGAACAGTTTCTATTGAAGTTTGTGCCATCATTTATGTTTGTCACTCACGACCGAATGTTTCTTCGTCGGATGGCGAACCGAATTTTGGAAATTGATCGTGGTCGGTTTTTCGATTGGTCGTGCGACTATGAAACTTTTCTGGTTCGCAAAGAACAAGCACTTGCGACGGAAGAAAAAGAAAACGCTCTGTTTGATAAACGTTTAGCGGAAGAAGAAATCTGGATTCGCAAAGGCATCAAGGCTCGACGGACCCGCAACGAAGGCCGCGTGCGCGCACTCAAGGAAATGCGAAACCAGCGTAGCGAACGGCGTGAGAAATTGGGAACTTCTAATTTGCAAATTCAAGAAGGCCAACGCAGTGGGAACCTGGTGATTGGACTCGACGGCGTTTCCTTTCAATACGGCGACGACCGCATCATTGATGATTTTTCGGTGGTGGTCATGCGCGGCGATAAAATCGGTATCATCGGCCGCAATGGCGCGGGCAAGTCAACGCTCTTGAAGTTGATGCTTGGAAAACTTCAGCCGACTTCGGGTACAGTCAAACTCGGTGCGAATTTGCAGATCGCTTACTTTGATCAGTTGCGAGAACAACTCGACGAAAACGAAACCGTGCAACACAATGTTGGCGATGGCTATGATATGATCGAACTCGCTGGCGGAAAGAAACATGTGCTGGGTTACCTGCAAGATTTTTTATTCACGCCAGAGCGCTCGCGAACCCAAGTCAAATTCCTCTCCGGTGGCGAGCGAAACCGAATCTTGCTGGCGAAATTATTTGCCAAGCCTGCCAACATCATCGTGATGGACGAACCGACCAACGATTTGGATGCTGAAACGTTGGAACTGTTGGAAGATCGTTTGGTCGAGTTCAAAGGTACGGCGCTCATCGTCAGCCACGATCGATCGTTCTTGAATAATGTCGTGACGGGAACGATTGTGTTCGAGCCGGATGGGCTGAACGAGTATGTCGGTGGTTACGATGATTGGCAGCGGCAGTATCAGCAAAAACAATCGTCGACTTCATCTTCAACCTTTTCAACATCGGTTGGGGGCAGCAGTCAAACGGGCGGTGGCGGAAGCAAGCGGTCACCGGTTGCTGAATTGCCTGCCTCTCAAAACCAAGCCAGCGAATCCGGCAAGTCTCGGAAATTAAAATACAAGGAAAAACTCGAACTGGAAAAGTTACCGGTCAC
>JBGSKR010000330.1:0-6747 GCA_041741135.1 Mariniblastus sp. | reverse complement strand
GTCTATGCGGATTCGACGAGAACCCGACTACCGGCTCCCGATTTTAACGGACGGTGGGCGACATGAACAGCAGATTTTTGCTGATCTTCATTGCTACCTAAATCCACCGAGCTACGTGGGCAACGAACCTGATCATCGGCTGCGTTCGTCCCTTGCTACCGCCTTCTGCGGATTCGCTAGTACGGTGGTGCGGGGCTTGGCGGGAAAACCGTCTGGCTTCCCGATCTATGCGGTTTTATACGGTGAATAGCCGTAGTATTTGGGACGGGAATCAAGGCGAACATGAAGCCATGCCACACCACCACCAGCCGTGCTGAGCCAAAGCGGAGTGTGACCAATCATTGGTCCTACCGTATTGCTGACGATTCGCCAAAACGCATCTATCTTTTTCTTGGGAGCGTGCCGAATGAACGCGTCAAGATGCCCGTATGCAGAAGTGTCGGCTCGGGGAGATGGAACGACAAGCTCAACGACCGCCGTCGAAAACGCTCGATCTCTTCCGCAGTTGTGTTCCCACAGAGCTGCCTTCTGTTTCGCCGCGCAACATCAGATTAGAAAAACGTTTGGCAAAAATCAACCCTCGGAAAATGGTCTACCACAATCATTGAACACCCGAGTCATCCCCAAAAAAATTCCGGGGGTTTAAGGGCTGGGCCAACAACCTTGATCCCAAAAAAAGAAAAATCAAAATTACTTCGTTTTGATAATTGACTTAACTTAAGACCGTCGCTTATTGGTTCGGCGGCTGACTCACGCGTGCTCACGGACCGGCCTGCATTCGCCGCACAAAATCCTCCGCTGACGGGTGCTCACAAGCGCGAGCAACAGCAAGAACTTCAATTGGGTCGTGGCCGCATTCTCCGAGAAGCCACGCTAACGTGTGCTCGATGGCCTCCATGATCGAGTGACCAACTACCTCGAATTCGGTGTCGGAGTCTTCGTAATAATACCGGATCGCCATCGGTGTTTCGACATCAACGAACGCAGTTATGGAATCGCCATTGGTTTCCCACAGGGGAACAAGGCAATCCTCGAACGGCATGTTGCCAGGATAGTCGGTTACCAGCCAGTAGAACTCTTGCGGTTCTTGAAACTCGTACTCCAGAAGCCCAGGAGCCCGAGTTCCATGGGCGAGTTTCAACAGTAGACGAGGTGCTGCCAACTCCCTTAGCCGACGAACAGTGTTTTCGATGCTGTGCTTCATTCTGTGGCCTAAAGAATCCATGTAAATCCCAGGTTTGGGGCGAGTCGTTTGTGATTGTAAGCTGGTGACTAGCCCGTGGTCGCGTTTGAGCACGCCGACATCACTCCCTCAATCACGATGTCAAATTCATATCTGTTATCCTGCGTTTGGTGAGTCAGGCAGCGCGACGTTCGCATCAAGATTGGCAATTCGCAAACTGGTTTGGTGTTTTTGAATATCCAGTATGACACCAGCCGCAAGTCCGATTATCCCGCCGGTGATGGCAGCCGTCAAATCCTCAGCAGAACTTCCATTTACGCGAAAAGCGAAAACGATTGGAGTCAACCAAAATCCAATTGTCAGGCAGGGAATCGTCCAGCCAAACTTCGGTATCAAGCCCATCAATGCGATGTAAAACATAGTCGAAATGAAATTGAGTTCAGATTCGCCTATCACTGGCAGATGGGGAAATGCGAAAAGTAAGCTCAATATGACAGCTGCCACCTTTGCGCACCACAACCAGCGATGTGAAGGCATCCGATATGAGCTTTTGATTTTCGGATCACGCATGGTCGAAGTGGATAAAGAATCCATGTAAGTCCCAGGTTTGGGGTGAGTCGTTCGCAATCGTAAGCTGGTGACAAACCCCGTGGTCGTGTTTGAGCACACCGCCGTCACCCCTTCGACAACACGCGATCTCACTGACACCCCGCTCTATCAATTCGCGATGTCAAATTCATATTGGTTATCTGCGATTTTTGGAGCGGGTTTTGATTGGTGCCCGCATCACATCTGGCATGACGTGGACGGCAGATTCAAGGTATTTATCGTCGATCCACGGCGTCGGATCAAATGGAATACGCTCCGTTGCAAAATCGTCCGCCTTGAAGCGACGTTCGATTGCCCGAAGGATGCGCAACATTTCACGTTCTTCATCGTACGGGCATTCACCGATCGTTGCGTATTCTTGGTAGTAGTAGGGATCATTGATCCAGTAAAGTCGGAGCGCCGTTCCAGCATCGCAGTAGTCGTTTTTGACGATTTTTGCGAGTGGCTTCAAGCCACGTCCAGCATTCCAATTGCAAGTGAAACAGTGGAGTTCAAGTGGTTTGGTTGCGTCGCGGAGAAACTCGGATCGAAGTTTATTCCACGTGCGAGATGCGCGATCGAAGGCGGCGTGATCGTCGGCGTCCTCGATCCGGTTCATCCAGTGATTGTCTGCGATGTCCAAGATGAATTGATTGCGCGTTTTCGAAAGTTTGTCACAGGCGTGATACGCGTCCATCAAGACTGCAGATTGATGTTGCGAGCGATCGCGGAATTCAGGCGATGCAAGTTCAGCTTTCGTTTTCTTTCGAATTCGTTTTGCCATTGAGCTAAGCAGATAAAAAACGTACTGCGATCTATGCGGCGGGGGAGAGTTGGGTGGGCACCCTGTGTGAAACTCAAGTCCCCCGACTTAAAGATTGGGCGTTGAGCTGAGCCGACGCAGCGGTGGTGATCGAATGAACTTGCCATGCGAACGCCAACCACGGTTCGACTCACGCCAGCATCAGTTTATCAGACTGCCGCGCCGAATTGCAAATCAATGATTGCCGAACGCTCAAGGGCCATCGTCCAACAACGCTGGCTCCCAAAACCTGCCCGAGCAAAAACGGCTTGAGCGATCAAAAACGTTAGGGACGCTTCATCCTCGATCATCTTCGCCGCCCGCCTTGGACATGGATTTGAGATCAGGCTCGTGAGCTCGCTGCCCCAGATCCTAAAATGTTGTGGGCCACCGGCCGCGCAACGAGTATGCCGGACGGCACAATCAACGCACCGACCAATGGCCCACCGTTGAGACACACACAGAACGGTTCATCAATCGAGTGAGGTCCGACAGAGTCGTAAAACGGCATTCCGCACCATTCTTGCGTGAAGTCTTCGGTGAACCGGCCGATGGTCGTCGGGATTGGATCACCGCCGATCACGGGAACGAGCACTGAGTCCGTCAGCGACAAGGCACCAGAGACAACGTTGCCGAAGAATCGAATCTCGGTATTGGCAAAATTGTCGTTCGCCATCCGCATCACGCGTTCGTATTGGAAAACGGTCTCAACCACGGATGACTAGGTCGCCTAACGGAAGGTCTCTCCGTCACCGCCATGAACGAAGCGGGTGACTCTGAAGTGCCAAACAGTTTACCAACAAAATCCCGCGGTGCGAAACGTGGGGCAGGCAACGCGGCGCGTTGGAATTCGCCCGAAAGAAATCGCAAGCTAACCGCTGTAGCTGAAGCCAAACCGAGAATCCACGCCCAAGAAAATCACTTCGTCAAAGTCGAAGAACGAAAGCGAAAAAACGAAAGATTCTTACCGCGATACGGGAACGAACTACTTGACTCAAAGGGCCACGTAGATGTTGTCTGCCGTTAGTGAGGGAATGCCTGATTCACGGCCTTGGGTGGTGTCGAGCTTCTGAGTCGCTGAATTCCAGATTCTGTGATTCTCGAATTCTCAGTGTGAACCATTATAACGGACGGAAGACTAGCTATGTGTTCGATCACGTCATCAGTGGCGGTGGAATTCTCAAAAGAGACGAATTCCAAACTCTTGCAGTTCCGAAGCAATCTCATGTCGTTTGAATTCACCTCGCAAGGAAAGTAAACGGAATGCAAGTTTGGGAATCTTGATAATAGTCGAATATGCTTCTGTGCTGGCGGAAAAGATGGTGAAAACGTTACCGCACCTACCATCTTGATGCTGGTAGAAACAGGAATTGGTTTCCCGTAATCCATAATCCCGAAATCAGAATCAATTCGGTCACTGGCCGCGATGTGCGCGTCTATTTTCAACAGTGGTGTAAACGGCGAAGGAAGAGGCCAAAACCACCAAACTCCAACCGCGGAAAGTGCGGTAACGGCTAAGAGTGTTCGAATCGAAAATCTCACAATACGAATCCGTTCGACTGAGACAGATAAAGAATCCATGTAAGTCCCAGGTTTGGGGTGAGTCGTTCGCAATTGTAAACTGGCGAAAAGTCCGTGGTCGTGTTTGAGCAAGTTGGCGTCACCCCTTCGACAACACGCGATCTCACTGACACCCCGTTCCATCAATTCGCGATGTCAAATTCTTAGTGGTTATTCCGCAGCACTAGACTATACGTGGGCGAAATTTCCAGAATTGAAACAAGATTACAATAATGCAAAGCGCCCCCGGAAAGTTGGATGCGACGATGAACCAGTCAATTGGACGTTTGGTGAATCCATAAACAACCCAAATGGAGAACGTAAAAAGAAGCATTACGTTCATAAACAATGATAGTCCCTGTGTTGATTTTTGATCAGCATTTTTGCGAATTTGAGCTGGAAGTCCCAAGCAAGTATATGCGACCGTTATCAACATCGCAGCCCAACCAACGGATTCGGAAAACGGCATTTAGTTACCTTCGACAATTTGCTGGGTGGACTGAACTTCGGTAGGTAGCTCGAGTTCTTTGAGAATGCTACTTTTAATTTGATGGCCAATATAAACGAGCACACCGATTAGGAGAATCGATAAAATCGCAACAATAGTTCCGAAAGGTTTATGGTAAAGACATAAGCAGAAAAACCAATTCAGAAAAAACATTGAAAGGAATGCGTATGGCGCAACTGCACCAAACCAGTGTATGTTTCGAGGCGATCTAATCGCCGGTAGATATGGCGGATGTTGATTTCCGACCTGCTTTTTGTATTCAGCGGCAAGAACCTTGATCCTCAAATGCGCTGCGAAACAGCCGCAGACGGCAAAAATTGTCGAAAACATACCGATGGCTGGAATCGCAAGCCTTAGGAAATCGTACGCTGCGGCGTTTGCGGCAAGACTGAGCGAGATAGAGATGTAAGGGAAAAGCAGAAACGCTTGCATCGCGAGAATCCACGTGATTCGTTGATTAAACAGCGAATCCTCGTGCTGGATCTGGCCGCGAAACGCATCGTATCGTTTTTCGTGTTCGTGCATAAAATTCTTTTCGTCAATCATGTTGTTAAGTTTAAGCAGGATAACGAATTGCAATCTATGCGGTGGTGGGAGTTGGGTTGAGCCCCTGAGTGAAACTTGATCCCCCGACGTTTAGATTGGGCGTAGAACTGAGCCGACGTAGCGGTAGTGATCGAATAGACTTGCCATGCGAACGCCAACCACGGTTCGGCTCACGCCAGCATCAGTTTATCAGATTGCCGCGCCGAATTGCAAATCAATGATTGCCGAACGCTCACGGGCCATCGTCCAACAATGCTGGCTCCCAAAACCTGCCCGACCGAAACGGCTTGAGCGATCAAAATCACTCGGGGGGAACCTCATCCTCGCTCACCTTCGCGGCTCGCCTTGAACATGGAGGTGAGATCAGGCTCGTGATCTCGCTGCCCTCAAATCTTAAAATGTTATGTGACCCCTGAACTACTAGTCAGACTTGCCACCAGAAACGACCGAGCCGTCAGTCAGGCGCAATCGAAACGGTTTCCATCCACCGGGCGGGTCCCATTCGCCATCGCCATCAACGAAATCGGCATCCACATTGGAGAATGTGACACCGTCGATACCAACATGTTCGGAGGTCCAAGCAACCGTCCCGTTGGGAGAAATGCAAACAATCCGTTCGGCAGATGCGATCAACAGGACATCATCGGCGTGAATGTAGCCAAAGTAAGTGCCGAGGTCGTGGCGAATCACCGACGTTGATTCAGGTTCGATGACGTAGAAAGCGTCGCCCCAGCCGACGACGAACAAGCCACGCCAGTATTGGGCATCGCGAAAGGTATAGGATTCGTTAGAGGTGCGCCGCAGACGGACACAGAGTGTCGGTTCACCATCAAGCGAAAGCAGACACAACGCGTCGGGCGTCGAGTGATTGTCGGTGGGATGGCCAACGTCGATGTGAGGCGCGCGTTTGGCGTCGGCGTCGTCGAGTTCGGGCCATCGAACGTCTGCTGAAACCATTCGCTGAGGTCACATAATGGAAGATTTTTACGTCACCGCCGTGAACGAAGCGGGTGACTCTGATTTGCCAAACAGTTTACCAAGGAAAGTCTGCGGTGCGACACGTGGAAACTGTGGGGGCTGGGGGCGGCAACGTCCCCGGCTACCCGATTTCGCCGATTTTATTCCCAACGACGCCCAAACTCCCGGGCTTCCCGCGGACTCAAACCAATATCGAGGCGAGGCTGAAGATTGAAAACGCCAAGATCGCAACCAGCATCAAATGGGAAATTTCCGCTGGCGTCTGGCCAGAATGCCTGAACGGCCTCCAATTCTCCAATTCGACCGATGTTGGTCATGAATCCCATCGCAAAGCCAAGATACAAAGGGTGTTGCGTTGGATGGACACGTCGAAAGCCAACGTTGTGCTTGTCGCCGCCCAACTCGATCGTACGGACGCCATTTTCGGCATACGACGCGCCGTTCCGAATGTCATTGATCAGCCCAGAAAAAAGGGCATACGCGTTCTCGGCATCCAGCCCAAAGATGATGAACTCAGGATGTTGACAGGTCTGCATCAAGCCGATGGTGTAGAGAAATGGCTGTTCCGCATCATTCACGTTA
>JBGSKR010000329.1:0-3807 GCA_041741135.1 Mariniblastus sp. | reverse complement strand
AGAATGATGATCACCGCGATGTGCGTCAGAAAGCTGACCATCCAACTGGGCATCACATTAAAAAACAAGAACTTGTTTTGCAGCTCTTCCTCCGGCGCATCTTCATCACCCTCTTCCGGGTTTTGTGATGTCGCTGCCTGTTGAGCTTTGGGATCGCTTTGAGGGCGGGGTTGGCGAGCAGGCTGCGGAGGTTGGTTCATCTTTAATTCCCGGCGTTAAAAAAATACACTTGTTTGGCCAAGCCGACTCGAAGCATGAAATTTTTTCGAGGGGCGATTACAGAAACGGAATAAGAGAGTGAAGGATTCCGAACCCTTAAAATATAAACAATTCCGGACGGATTTCCAGCGCTAATTTTTTGGAAGTTCGACAAAAATGACGGCTACCCTCCACGACTTTCGTTCCCTGAATAATTGTTGGTGGCGAGGTCAACATTCTCGGTGGTCGTGCGGAATCGATTGGCGCAGATCGAGAAGTTGCAATGACACATTCAGTTTCGGCGTTTTGAATGAGCAAAAAACGGCCTGATCTGGAAAAATGGGCTGAAATGTCCGATGATGGAACAAAATTGTTTTTGGGAAGCTTTAGGAATCGATAACCTTGACCACGACTGTCCCTGTAATTTGCACGATCCCGGAACTCCGAACGTTGGTGCAAACGCTTATCAAAGATTCGAAAATGATCGGTGTTGTCCCGACGATGGGAGCCTTGCACGCCGGTCATTTGAGTTTGGTGTCGGAATCACAACGCCAGTCTGATGCAACGATTGTGACGATTTTCGTTAATCCCAGTCAGTTTTCGCCGACGGAAGATCTGACGAGGTATCCACGAGACCTCGACTCGGACCTGGAAAAGTTGGCTGGGGCGGGAAACATTTTTGTGTTTGCCCCCTCAGCGGCGGAGATGTATCCCACTGGTTTTTCGACATCGATGACACCGCCTGCGATCGCAAAATTACTGGAAGGTGAATTTCGTCCCACGCACTTTGGCGGAGTGGCGACGGTCGTGCTCAAATTGTTAAATCTGACCGGAGCCCATTTTGCGTTCTTTGGTCAGAAAGATTATCAGCAGCTTTTGGTAGTACAGAGGATGGTGGAAGACTTGAACGTCCCCACCGAGATTC
Organism: Mariniblastus sp.; assembly: GCA_041741135.1. Taxonomy (GTDB): domain Bacteria; phylum Planctomycetota; class Planctomycetia; order Pirellulales; family Pirellulaceae; genus Mariniblastus. The sequence goes on along the minus strand of JBGSKR010000329.1, from coordinate 2,684 downwards.
GGGTTTGTCCGATCGTTCGTGAAGCTGATGGGTTAGCGATGAGTTCGCGAAACATTTTTCTGTCAGCTACAGAACGCGAGATTGCCTTGTCGCTGAATCGAACGCTCAAGTTTGTGGAAGCAGAAATTCGTGATGGTCAGCGGGATGGTTACGAGTTGATGGTCGAGATGCGGCAGCGGCTGATCGATGGCGGAGTGACGCGAATTGATTACGCGACGATTGCCGATCCGCATTCGCTGGAATCAGTGGAGGCGATACAATTGCCGGTGGTGGCGTTGCTTGCGGCCTATGTGGGAAAGACTCGCTTGATTGATAACAAAATTATTTCGCCGATCGATTAAGCAAGTGATGTGAGCAACTTAACTAAGCCAGTCTCTTCAGCAAACCCATTTAGAAATTCACGATGCAGCAAACGCTTTTTTTAATACCGCATGAATGGTTTGCTGGGCCGTTACTGATCGCTTGGCTGGTGCTAGGTGTCGTCGTGATGGGCGTCTTGCGATGGCGGACGGGTTCGTGGAACGAAGTCTGGAATTTTTTGCCAGTTTATGGAATCGGTGTGGTGGTGGTTCATTTCGTGCTCCCGCAGTTGGAGGTCGATGGGATCAATCCAGCAGATCCGAGTGGCCCTTGGATTAAACAAGGATTGGCGGTTCGTGGTTATGGCGTGTGTTTGTTGCTCGCGATCGTGGCCGGAGTTGGGCTGACGTTGTCGCGCTGCCGCCAAGTCGGCATCAGTTCGGATCAGATTCTTTCGTTGGCGTTCTGGATGACGATTTGTGGAATTTTGGGCGCGAGAATTTTCTTCGTGATTCAGAAATCCGACGAATTCTTTTCGAGAGGCCATTCGCTATGGCAGACGATCATCGATGTCGTTGACATGACCAAAGGTGGCTTGGTCGTTTACGGTAGTTTGATTGGCGGGATGTTGGCGGCGGTGGTTTTCTTCCGCGTCACGAAGTTGTCGGTGCTCAAGACTGCCGATTTAATCGCGCCGGGGATGGTGCTGGGGTTGGCGATTGGTCGCATCGGTTGCTTGATGAATGGTTGTTGTTTCGGCGGCCTATGTGAAGTCAATTTGCCAGCCATCCAGTTTCCGGCTGGCTCGCCCGCGTATATGCAACAGCTCCGATATGGAGAGCTGCTGGGGATGAAGACGGAAGAAGCAAGCAAGGAATCGTTGCAGTCGGGTTTTGCCAGAGTCGTTCTCCACGTGCAGCCGGCTGGGTTGGCAGATCAGCTTGGCATTAAAGTGGACGATGAAATCTCGGTTCGCACGCCTGACAGTGAGCAGATGAAATTCATGGTCGATCATGCGGAGGACTGGCCGGAGGAAACCATGCCGATCGTGGTAGTTGACAGTCGGCGGTTAGGGCAACTGGCCGTTCCAATGGGGGCGTTGGATAAGCGTTCGCTGAAAGTTCACCCCACGCAGATTTACAGTTCGATTAACGCTGCCGTTTTGTGTTTAGTGCTGTGGTTTTTTTGGAAGTTTCGGCGGAACGATGGTGAGGTGTTCGCCCTCATGCTAATCCTTTATTCAATCGGGCGATTTTTGCTGGAAATGTTGCGGCGAGATGAGGCCGGATTGTTTGGAACTTCGCTAACGATTTCGCAGTGGGTCAGCATCGGAGCGTTGATTTTTGGGTTTGCGCTGATGGCTTATGTGAAGCTGGCAGGCAATAATGCGAGGGAAGCGGTGGAGAAAACGCCGGTTTCTGCTGGCTGAAAGTACGATGGACATTCCTGTCCGTCGATTTTTCCCAGTGCTCGGATAGAAAAGTACGATGGACATTCCTGTCCGTCGAGCTTGCACTGTGCTCGGATAGGAATATCCAAGCTACGGCTGGGGGCTCGGATAGGAATATCCAAGCTACTATTGAAGGCTACTTTTGCCATATTGGGGAACTATTGAAGGCACACTGTCGTCTATTTTGGATGAGCAAGTCTGATGACTATTCGGGATGACCAATATTTGATCCGCTGCTCGCTTGACGGGCACTCGGAGGCGTTTGGTCAGTTGGTCTGTAAATATCAGGACCGACTGTACAACGGCTTGGTGCAGATTCTGCGCAGTGAGTCAGACGCCGAAGATGCGGTTCAGGATGCATTTGTGTTGGCGTTTACGAAACTAGAATCGTTTAAAGGAAACAGTCAGTTTTTTACTTGGCTGTACCGGATTGGCTACAACGTGGCGATTTCGCGAATCCGTCGCCGCAAGCAGACGCTGTCTTTGTCCGATTCGGGAGAACGAAAATTTGATTTTCCCGATGATGGCCCGGCTCCTTCTGATCGGATGGAGCAAGGCGAGGACACGCGGCAATTGAGTGCGGCTCTGGATCGGTTGTCGGAAGATCACCGATCAATTTTGGTATTGCGGGAAATGGAAGAAATGGACTACGACGCGATATCAGAGGTGTTGGATTTGCCGGTCGGAACGGTGCGTAGCCGACTCCATCGAGCACGATCCGCATTGCGTGAGGAGTTGGAGTCGATCATTAACCGATCTTGAAGTTGTCTACGAGCGTTGATTGTATTGAAGCTTAACCGTCTGCTGATTTCTTACTTGCTGTCGTTTTAAACCCATGTCTAAAAACTTTTCCAATGACGATCAACTACTGACCTCTCTGTTCGACGGAGAGCTATCGGACGAACAGCGCGCTGCCGCAGAGCAGTTGTTGGCA
>JBGSKR010000328.1:0-7093 GCA_041741135.1 Mariniblastus sp. | reverse complement strand
GATGATTCCAACATAGTGAGCTCTCAAGGGAGAAGTCTCTACGAACACCGTCCCATCCGAAGGCTGTCCAAGGAAAGTAGCAAGACGGTCCCCAGTTGTCGGGCATTTAAAATTTGGCATGGGGGTATATTCTGCAACTTCATTCTCCGGCGCCGACCAACTTTTCGTCTGATCAATCAGATTAAAAGCATTCAACTCCTCGATGAAGGGCAGTACCTGAGCAAGATAACTCATATGAGTCTGTGCCGTTTTATACGACGGGAAGCTTCCGTTCGACCCGACATAATTATGGCAAGCCAAAGCAATCTGTTTGAGATTGTTGGCACATTGGGCACGTCGAGCCGCTTCGCGGACTTGCTGAACCGCAGGCAGCAACATGGCAATCAAAATCCCAATAATGGCGATCACCACCAACAGCTCCACTAAAGTGAATCCTCGGTTTCTTGAGCTCGAGCGTGTCATGATTAGTTGCCCTTATTGAAACAAGAAAAGGTTTAGAAGAAAGTGAGGGCGCCCCAACAATCTCGCAAGGGTCGCATCTTTTAACTTATGTTCTTCCCAGCAAACATTCAAGACATTTTCCAGCAGATTGCAAGTCCTTTTGAAAACTGCTGAAGTACTCGGGAGATGACGATTCGAGAATAAGAACGTAAGATTTGAATCTTACAAAACATTCTTCTGCGGAGTCTTCATGACGTTCTCTCTCCAAAACCGATTCGGCAACTGGCTCAACGTTCAGGACTTTTTTAGCCGCTTGAGCGTAGCGAACCTGTTTGGGTGGGCCGTGCTGGCATGGTCTTTAGCAGCTTTCCCCGCATCAGCCCAAGAACCTGCCCCAAAAATTGCTCAAGAAAAAATGGACTATCCCTCCGCAACCACCGTCGATCAATCGGACAACTTCTTTGGAACACTCGTTGCCGATCCCTACCGCTGGCTCGAAGACGACGTCCGCGAATCGGCGGCTGTTAAAGCCTGGGTCGATGCTGAAAATGCCATCACGTTTGACTACCTGAAAAATCTTCCCCATCGCGAGCAAATCAATCAGCGTCTGACGAAACTGTGGGACTACGAAAAATGGGGCACGCCGCTCAAGCGAGGCGAGCACTATTACTATTTCAAAAATGACGGGCTCCAAAATCAATCCGTACTCTATCAATTGAGAGCGCTCGACGCAGAACCCAAAGTCTTGATCGATCCCAACACTTGGTCGGACGATGGCACCATTGCTCTTGGCGGGATGGCATTCAGCGCTGACGGGAACCTGCTCGCTTACTCGATTCAAGACGCTGGTTCCGATTGGCAAACTTGGCATTTCATGGATGTGATCACGGGCGAGAAACGGGACGACGAACTGAAATGGCTGAAGTTCTCCGGCGTGGCGTGGAACGGGGATGGCACGGGCGTTTACTACAGTCGCTACCCCGAACCGGCCGGTGAAGAAAAATTCCAATCGCTTAATCTCGGCCAACAAATCTACTTTCATCAACTTGGCGAGCCTCAATCTAAAGATCAATTGGTTTTCGAAGCTCCCGAGAATCCCAAATGGAGTTTTGGAACCGAAGTCAGCGAAGACGGCAACTGGCTGGTCATTACGGTCTGGATCGGAACCGATGATCGCTATCGCGTGTTCTACCAATCGCTGGCCAATGCCAAACAAGAACAGGATGCAAAGCGCGATGAAAAACCCGACAGTGAACTAATCGCCTTGATCGACAACTTCGAACATGAATACACGTTCCTCGGCAACGAAGGCAGTGAGTTCTACTTCAAATCCGACAATGGTGCGCCTAAGAAAAAAATCCTCGCGATCGATGTCGCCAAACCCGAACCAGAAAACTGGCAAGTCATCATTCCCGAGGCGGACGAACCCATCGAAAGTGCCGGCATCGTTGGCGACTATCTGATCGTCCAGTATCTCGTCGATGCAAAAACCGCTGTGAAGATTTTCGACTTAAGCGGAAAATTGATTCGCGAGGTCAAACTTCCTGGCATCGGTACGGCGAGTGGATTTAGCGGACGCCGCGATCAAACCGAAACCTTCTACAGTTTTTCCAGCTTCAATCGCCCGGCCGAAATCTACCGCTATGAATTGACGAGCGGTGAAAGCCAGCAAATTCGTTCCGCCGATGTGGACTTCGATCCCGACGATTTTGAAGTCAAACAGATCTTCTACACCAGCAAGGACGGAACCCGCGTGCCGATGTTTATCGCGCACAAAAAAGGCATCGCGTTGGATGGTTCGAATCCCACTTTGCTATACGGCTATGGTGGTTTCAACATTTCGCTGACGCCCGGTTTTTCGATTTCGCGATTGCAATGGATGGAAATGGGTGGCGTGTTTGCGATGGCCAACTTGCGTGGCGGCGGCGAGTACGGCAAAAACTGGCATCAAGCCGGTACGAAGTTAAACAAACAAAATGTCTTCGATGACTTCATTGCGGCGGCCGAATGGCTGATCGAAAACAGATACACTTCGTCGGATCATCTGGCAATCCAAGGCGGTAGCAATGGAGGCCTCTTGGTCGGTGCCTGCATCACGCAACGCCCAGAACTGTTCGCTGCCGCGCTACCTGCGGTAGGCGTGATGGACATGTTGCGTTTTCAAAAATTTACTGCTGGTCGTTTTTGGACGGACGATTATGGCAACGCCGACGAACACGAAGCGGAGTTCAAAGCCCTGTATGCCTATTCACCCTACCACAATATTAAACCTGGCACCGAGTATCCGCCGACGCTGATCACGACGGCTGACACGGATGACCGCGTTGTGCCCGGTCATAGTTTCAAGTTTGCAGCGCGATTGCAGGCCGCCCAAACCGGTCCCCATCCGACGTTGATACGCATCGAGACGAAGGCCGGTCATGGAGCGGGCAAGCCGACAGCGAAAGTCATTGAGGAAGCCGCCGACATGTGGGCTTTCTTGGTTAAGCACACGGGGATGAAGCCCCATTTTCCGTAAACGAGATTTGCCCGCGTTGATGCCGGGAACGGTGACGACTTTGAAACGCGGAGACAAGGAGATCGCGGAGAGTTTTGAATTAAAAAACGTAACCGTTCACGACTTGGATAACTCCATGCGGAAAATACAAGAGATTGACGATGATCGGTTACCTGTTTTTTTGGGCAAGATTGTTGCCGCATGAACGATTTCTGGTGTTCTCGCTTTGCTGCCGGAGGCCGCAGCGACACTGAGCAACGTCGCTGCTCTCTCCGAGAGCAAAGCGTTTTAGCGGGGACGGTTTGGCATCGGATTTCACTCGTAGCCATTGAGCGGTTGGCAGTCGTTTTGAAGTGTGATTGATCGGATTGCAATCACTACACCGAAAATTCCAATTCAATGCACCGATGGAAAACGCAATCATAAGTTCGGTGAACGGTTACAGAAATACTCCGCATGCTCCGCGCCTCCGCGTTTAGCAAACCGCTGGCGAAAATCATTGAGGAGGTGGCGGACGTCATGGTCGGATTTTTTGAAACGCGGAGAAACGGAGATCGCGGAGAACTTGAAAGTCGCCTTGATTTTCGGTCTATTGATTCCCTCTCGGCACTGCGTTTCGCGGATCTAGTCGAACCACCATCAATTGACTGTTTAGGAAATCTACCATGAAGGCTTTTCATTGCTTGGCTTTTACGTTGAGCTTGCTGATGTGCGCTCGCGTCGCAGCCGCCGATAATTCCCCAACATCGGCAACCAATTTAGCAAAGCAATCTGGGACCGAAGAGACTTCGGCTATCGATTCGGTCGCGGAAGCTGATGCGTTGGCGGCACGGGCCGTAGTATCCGTAAACGACAATGAAAATGCAGATGAAGCGATAGTCGAATTTAGCCCTGCTCATATCGCTTGGATGCTGATTTGCTCGGCATTGGTGTTGATGATGACCGCGCCTGGACTAGCTTTGTTCTACGGTGGACTAGTTCGGAAAAAAAACATTTTGTCGGTGTTAATGCAGTGCGTGTTTCTGATGGGAATGATGACGCTATTGTGGGCGGTGGTCGGCTACAGTTTGGCTTTCGGTGGAAGCCATCCTTATTGGGGCGATTTTTCGCATGTGTTTTTAAATGGTGTGCTACCGACATTTGCGGACGGGAATGTGGTTACTCCCGGCGAAGGCACGAAGCCGATTCCCGATGCAGTGTTCATGGTGTTTCAAGGCATGTTTTTTATCATCACTCCGGCGCTGATTTGTGGAGCGTTTGCGGAGCGATTGAAATTCAGCACGATGTGTGTTTTTTCGGCGCTGTGGGGATTGCTCGTTTATTGTCCGATTTGTCATTGGGTGTGGTCGGACAGCGGATGGTTGTGTGAATGGAACAAGGATGCTTTGTTTCCCGCGCTCGATTTCGCTGGCGGTACGGTGGTGCATGTCAGCTCCGGTGTGTCGGCGCTCGTGTGTGCGATGTTCATCGGCCAACGCATGAACTACGGCAGCGTGCCAATGCCGCCGCACAATTTGACTTATACTTGCATCGGAGCAGCACTGTTGTGGGTAGGTTGGTTTGGTTTCAACGCCGGTAGTGCGCTGGCTCCGAACACGATGGCGGTGAACGCTTTCGTGGCGACTCATTTCGCTGCGGCAGCTGGCGTCGTTTCGTGGGCGCTTGCAGAATGGATTCTGCGCGGCAAAGCAACGATGCTGGGCGGATGCTCGGGCGCGATCGCTGGTTTGGTGTGCATCACGCCGGCTTGCGGAAGTGTCTCAGCCATTTCAGCGATAATTATTGGGTTGATCGGTGGACTGGTTTGTTGTTGGGCCTGCACAGGGCTGAAGCATCAATTTAAGTACGATGACTCGCTCGATGCGTTCGGCGTCCATGGACTTGGTGGTACGGTGGGTGCATTGCTGACGGGCGTGTTTGCGAGCCGATCGATTACGGGCGAGCTTCACGGAGGGCGAGTGGGGCTGATCGAAAGCGGTTTTGCCAATTGGGAACAATTGCTCAATCAGGTGGTTAGCATTGGGGCGGCGGCTGGTCTCGCGATCATTGGCACCGTAATCTTGTTGATGTTGCTGAACGTCACCATGGGCCTGCGAGTTACCCCCGAAGAAGAACAACGGGGGCTGGATATCGCCCAACATGGCGAAGAAGGCTACATTTTCCTGTAAGTTCAATGAAAATAGGGGCCGTTTCTGTTGCGAGTGCAGCGTCTCGGAGAGCCGCTGCTACCGCTACTTATCGCGGGCGGCAAGCATTTTAATCCGCCCCAACCCAATTAAGATGGTAAGGTTGCTTAATCAGACTATCCTATCGAACTCACCCCGATTCCATTGGTTGCCATGACTTTGTACGGTTGTTCCTCTCCCGAGATCAAGATCTATACCAAAACCTCCTTTTGCTTCGTTGTTATCGCTTGCCTGCTTGGTTTGGCTGACAGCCGTCCGACATTCGGCCAACAACCTCCGCCTGCTCAGGTGGTTGTGGAACCGGTGATCGAGCAAGAGATCGCGGCGGGCAATATGTTTGTCGCGACGGTTCTTCCGCTAAAACGAGCCGTGATTGGAAGTGCGATTGATGGTCGCGTGACCGAACTTTTTGCCAAAGAGGGCGACCGAGTCGAAGCAATGCTGCCACTGGCTCAAGTGTTGACCTCGACGATTGACCTCGAACTTGACGCTGCGGCGGCGGAGCTGGATTTTCGCAAAGAGGAATTGGCCGAATTGGAGAATGGTTCACGGCCTGAGGAGATTGTGCAGGCCAATGCAAAAATGCTGGGGGCTCAATCGACTCTGGAATATGCGAAAATTCGGTTCAAACGGTTGCAAGCGCTGCGTCGCTCAAACGCAGCCTCGGATGAAGACCTTGACCAAGCTGCCGCCGCCGCTGACCTAGCGGTGCAACATTACGCCGATCTCAAAGCCGCTCACGACTTGATGATTGCTGGCCCCCGCGCGGAAAAAATCGCTCAGGCCAAAGCTCAAGTCGCCATGCAGCAAGCGCTGGTTGACCACATCAAAAACCGCATCCAGAAATACACCATCCGCACTCGGTTCTCGGGATACGTCGTTGCCAAACATACCGAAGAAGGCGCTTGGGTGAAAACGGGCGATCCGGTAATGGAGGTCGTGGCGCTCGATGAAGTGGAAATCGAAGCCTTCGTCACCGAACAAAATGTCCCCTACGTCAAACAGGGCATGTCCGTGCGAGTGGAAATCCCTGCCCTTCCGACCCGATCTTTCACGGGGACCGTCACCGCCGTGATCCCGCAAGCCGACACGCGGTCGCGAACGTTTCCCATTAAAATTTTGATGAAGAATGAAATCGGTGACGACGGCCCGGTTGTCAAAGCGGGTATGTTTGCACGCGTCGAACTGCCCACGGGCTCGATGCAAACCGCCATGATGGTTCCCAAAGATGCACTTGTCCTCGGTGGACCGAAACCGGTTGTGTTCATCGTTTCCGAATCTACCAATGATGCTGGTCAGGCCGTTACAACCGCGACACCGATCCCGGTTGACTTGGGGGTGGCGACTACCAATCTGATTCAAGTCTCGGGCGATTTGCAGCCCGGCGCGCAGGTTGTCGTCGAAGGCAATGAACGTCTTCGTTCCGGCCAACCCGTGACGATCATTTCTCAATAGGGACTCGTCCTGTCGTGTACGATGGACATTCCTGTCCGTCGCGGCAGCAAGAGGTACGATGGACATTCCTGTCCGTCGCGAAGAAATGGTCGGACAGGAATGTCCAACCTACGAACCAAAAAATACAGCTCACACAGACCTCGACATGCAACTGATTAACGCGTTTGTTCACAATCCAGTCAAAGTTACCGTGGGTGTGCTGCTAGTCGCCTTGTTCGGCATGGTTGCGCTAACTCGGATGCCGATGCAGTTGACTCCCGAAGTCAACAGTCCCACGCTGACCATCGAAACAACTTGGCCGGGCGCCAGTCCTCAAGAGGTCGAGCAAGAGATCGTGATGGAGCAAGAGGAGCAACTCAAAAGCGCCGAAGGAGTCACGAAAATGACTTCGGAAAGCGCAGACTCGAAAGCCACCATCACGCTCGAATTCCGTGTCGGCACAAACATGGAAGAGGCGCTCTTAAAAGTCAACAGCCGCTTACAACAGGTGCGCGAGTATCCTGAGAATGCCGAC
>JBGSKR010000327.1:0-1598 GCA_041741135.1 Mariniblastus sp. | reverse complement strand
ACACTCTCGTGAAGTACAGCAGCTCATCAAAAACATCCAGCACGGAACCTTTGAGCGGACTCCAGCGACGATCAATCTCATCTCCATTTCGCTTGTTGAGTTTGATTAGCCGTTTGCGTGTCACGATTGGTTTGATCACGTCGACCCGATGTCCGTCTTGAAGCAGTCGTTTGATCTTGTCTCGAATGGAGGCCAAGCTGCTTCGTTGAATTTCGACCAACCGGTTGCCGTTGACCACATCGATCCGATACTGCCCAAGTTTCACCTCGATCTCGGAATCGGGCTCTCGAAACATTTCTTTCAGTTGATGATGCAACGTCGTTTCCATCGACTCTATTCCTGGGCAATCGTTTTGAACCAACACAAAAGGCTGCGGGCGATGCTACCAAAAACCGGTGGAGCCACCAATTGAGATTTCCGAACTACTTTTTGGCAGACACTAAAGCCATCGAATGTCTCGGTCGCCAGCGATCACTCGAACGACTTCAATGCCACCATCAATCGCACGATAAAAGATGACGTAGCGACCAACGACGCTACTACGAATTTCGCCTCCATATTCAGGGCATGATTCACCGAATTCAGGAGTATCCGCGATCAGGAGGCATTTCTGCTCGATTTTTGCGACCCAATTAGCTGCGGCGATTGGCTTATCTTTGGCGATGTAGTCAAAAATATCTTCCAAATCCTGTTAAGCGGTTGGCGAAATCTTTAGCCTCGCCATTTAATCAGCCTTCTCAACGAGTAAGCTTGCCCGCTCTCGTAGTTTCGCAAAGACTTCTTCGCCAAATACACCTAACCCAGCATCAAGTTCGTCAATCCCTTTCTGAATATCAGCTCGTAACTGCTGGCGGCTCATCAATAGTCGCACTCCATCAACGACAGCGTCGTTTGTCGAGTTGTACTCTCCAGAAGCAACAAGCCCTTCAACAAATTGCAATGCATCGTTTGGTAAATTGATATTCACTTTAAAACTCCAATTTCAACAGGTAACCGATCATCATCAATTTTCCCGCATTTTCCGCTCGGAATCATCCAAGTCGTGAACGGCTGCGAAGTAACTTTCCGATTTGTTCGTTGGACATTCTTGTCCGACGCAGGAAGTTGGACGGACAAGAATGTCCATCCTACGGAACTCAATCGATGTAATATTCGAATTCCAAATTTTGTTCTTCGCCGGGTTTGGGTTCGAGGAAAATGTTCAACTGCTGTTCGCCGCTGGATTCGGTGACGCGGGCAAGTTGCGGTGAACGAACGCGTACCTTTAGTCGTTTACCCACCGCAAATTCGTTCTCGCCATTCGCTGCAATCTGTTGGTCTGATGCAATTCGAAATCGCATCGGTACAGAACGATCTTTGGCCGTGATGGTGACGCTACGGCGAAGATAGATTTGCTGTGTTGCTGGATCGGTGACTTCGCGAAAGTAATCTTTAACCTCTATTGATGCAAACGTGTACTCGAACGTCGGGCGTCGAGCTTCATCCAACGAATAACCCCTGAATTGATGAAGGGGTGGTCGTCCGGCATCGACCAACCCTGGCTCCGTGGCACTATCCAGTTCCGGACCGGCAGCAAAGTCGATCGGCGCGCCGAGCGG
>JBGSKR010000326.1:0-4727 GCA_041741135.1 Mariniblastus sp. | reverse complement strand
GTTGCCGTCGTAAACCGTTTCCCGTTTCGAAAGCTGTCGCAATGTGTTCCTCGCAAATGTATCCAATGGCTTCACGCGACCTTCGTGCGTGATCGGAACTTGACCCAGTAAATCCAATCGCATGTCTCGTTTCTCGACGACCTGCGAACCAGACTTATAAAGCTCTCCAGCGGTCCAAAGTCCGAAGAATCCAACGAGAACAATCGTTGGCGCCCAAGCAAGCAATCGACTCAGAGCGTTCGGTTGGTTCGATTGGCCTTGGGACATCGCGGACTTGGCAGTCAACGCATTCTTGACTTTTAATTGCGATTCTTCCATAGGCGAAGCAAAGCTGGCCAATGGCACCTGTTCGACAGCCCGTCGTTTTTCCAAATAAGCCAACAGAGAATTGCCGAACTGAACGCACAAACCCACCACCGTAAACATGCAACACACATAAGGAATCATCCAGCCACGATTCGTGACGACTTGCAACACCGTGTATTCGATTCCCGTTTTGGGAGATGTACCGAGACTTGCTTGATAAAACGTTTGATCGGAATATCGCAGCGGATTGTTCATCCAGATGTGTGCGTCATTGCTGGTGCCCGTTTCCAGATCATTGAGCACGACGAACGACTCATACGATTTTGCAGTCGAGATCCCTACATACGTTTGTGTTTTTACATCTTTTAGCGTCAACGAAAACGGCTTGTAGTCGGTCTTGAATCGCAAACTAATTCGATAGTCTTTACCATTTACGTTCACCGTATCCAATTCGCTGATATCAAACAACTGCGAGACCAGATAGACGCCCAACGAATCACCGGAAGACTTATCCAACAGCTCCACATAGCCCGAAGCGATGTTCACCCGCTGACTCGCCGACATGCCGGAACTGCCTGGCGTCGCAATCGCTTCCCAGCGTTTTCCCATCCCGGTAGTGGCGGGACTGCCACCTGAATTTTTTCGCACGTCCGAATTTGGAAAATATTCAAGTGGCTTGATGTCGAACGGCAGGTCAGCGGAGGAAATGATTTCGCCTCGTTGCAATTTAGCACCGGGCACGGTGACGATCAAATCAGTCTCCGGATCGGACACGTCAATCACCGCCAACTCCGTTGCGCGAATATCCTGCGCAACATTCACCGTTTCGCCTTCGCTGATGGTCATCTGGTGTTCTTTGTTGGTGGCGTAAACATAGATCTCGTTGAGCATCAGACCCGCCACCCCAAGATGCAGCAAGACGATTCCAGACTTGCGTTTGAACAAAATCTGACATGCCACAAAACCGCCAAACGCCGCAATTGTGGCTTGAGCCAACTGCCACAAAATCCGCATCGCCGAATCGCCAATAAAGCCTCGGCTCGGCAATAAAAACGTCAAACCCAACAATCCACCCAACAGAATCGCGGCGATGGCCAGCAATACTCGCTCGATCGTTCGCGTTCGTTCGATCGTAAAAAAACCAAACGCTGCCGCGCAAGCAACTGCCAGCACCGCAATCTGAAAAACGACCCACATCGTTTCGAATTCGATCGGCGGTTTCGCCTGTATCCCACTCGAGTTTTGAGCGCTAAAGATCACCGCCCACGTCAAACCCGCCGCCAGCAACAAAGCGACGATTCCGACCAACAGCTTTTTGCCGGACGCCTGCAAACGAAAACGCAGCACGTGAGCCGCAGTCAAATTAAGCAACATCAGTGACAGAATTGTGACGCCGCTAGGGATGTAAAAATATCCCGGCACGTTCTGATAACTGGGAAACCAGCGGGGCACAAAGAACGTTTGAAACGGCACTTCGACAATCACATTGCTGAAATGCTTTTTCTTCACATCAAAAATATCGTCATCGACTTGATCAACCGTGGCGATAAAGGTGACCACCGTCGCCAATATCAAAAGCGTGACAGTCAGCTTGAGCGATGCCAGTGGAAGTAAAAAAGCACGCACCAAATCGGTGACGCGGATCGATTCACGATCCACTGTGCGATACTGAGCCACACTGTTCGACGTGGTAGAAGCCATAATATCTTTTTCTCGTTGAAGCGAGTGAAGCGTCTAAAGTATCGATTGAGGAATACTTTTTGTAACGCAAATTATATCCGCCAAGCTCATTCGATACCATCCAAACGGAGCCACACCTTTGTGCCATTTTGACGCAATGAGAGTTTGGCTACCAAAATTTGGGACAGCATCGAAGGCAACGAATCAATAGATGCCGAGCTTCATCAAATTTTTGAAGCACACCTTGCCGAGTATCGGGCAAACCCCAAGCCTGGTATTGAATGGGAAGAACTACTTCGGAAACTTCAAGCTCTTCAAAAATTTCTCGAACACTTCGCCGCTATCGGCAACCAATTGGGCATCGCCCGTCAGCTTCACAAACCAAGCCGTCTCATCTCGCTTGATCATCGCCGCCAGCGTCGCTTTGTCGGAGACTTCGCTTGAATCTGAACTGTTCGCTTCAGCGTCATCGCCCTCGTCGCTTGATTCGGTCGCTTCATCCGATTTCGCGGGAACCAACCGGATCAATTTTCCTTTTGCTCCATCGACTTCGATCTCGCTAGTGTTCAAGACCAAAGCTTCTTCACTCAGTTCCATCCCAACTTGACCTGCCCATCGCTGTGCGTTCGGCTCCCACTCGTTGGCAGAGGCTGGCATGCCGACGATTGTGATTTCAGCCGTTTGCTCGCCTTCCAATTTTTTCAATCGAACGGGAACCATGCCGGACGTCTTCCCCGGCTTCCAATCGTCAGGAATCTCAAATCGGAAATCCGATTTCGCTGCATTGGACTCTTTCTCAGCCATCGGCTTCTCGTCGGCTCCGCCAGCAAACGGTGGCTGGCCAGCTCCCAAACCACCACCGGCAAACGGCGGTCGTCCTCCACCAGCAAACGGCGCACCCATACCACCCGACGACTTGCCGACGACATCAAACAACAAAGCTGATTTCGCATTAGTTTTTAGTTTCGAAGTATCCTTCTCCAAATCAGCTTCCTTGATCGCAGCAAGTCCCATTTGGCCACGCCAGCGATTCACATTCAGCAACACGTCTTGGTTTGGCCCCAATTGGCTGATTGCCATTTCCAACGGTGGTTCTGCATCTCCCATCTTGAGCGTCGCAAAACGCATCGGTCGCGGACCCGATTCGGACCAACCTTCCGGCAATTCCCATTGCGGTTTTCCATCGACGAACTCGATCGATTCCAACATTGGTTTCCACTGAGCTTCGGTGCCCTTCACCGCTTCAATCGAGCCATTGATTTTGAAAAACCAAGTCGCATCGTCAGTCGTGTACATGCCAACCACCATTCGGTCCGTCAGCTTCTCGGTCGAAGCTGTTGGTTCATCCGCCGACGTCGTGGGTGCCGTGCCCTGCGACGCCGCAACCAAGGTTAAATTGCTGGGCTGACGTAGCGCTTCCAACCCAGATTGATCTTTGGGAATTCGCTGAGTCGTGATGGGTTCTTCTGGCTGGCAACCTGCCGTGATCAACAACAGCACCAAAAACGCCAACAGCGATTTCGAGTTGATTAACAAAACACCGCTTTGAATCTTATAAGTAACAGCCATGGTTTCCGTCTGAGAATAAGTTTTAAGATTTTTTTGCATCGCAACCAACTAACTTTTCAACAACTGAATATTTACTATTTGATGCCTAACCAACACTTTGAGTCACAACGCCAACGCACCGCCCCAGCCCAATCCGGCGATAGGAATCGCGCTGACAGTAACCGGACAAAATCACTTGATCGCCATCAGCAAGAAACAAACGCCGCTCCCCCGTTGGCAACTCCAATGGTGATCGCTGGCTACCTGGCACTGGATGATCAAGATCGCCGTCCCAAGTCAGCTCCATCAAACAACCTCGAGAATCACGTTCACGACCACTGACCGTGCCACTGCCCAGCAAATCACCCGGTCGCAGATTGCAACCGTTACTGCTGTGATGAGTCAACATCTGAGCAAACGTCCAATACATGTTTTGCGAACTGCCCGTCGACAATTGCAGCGGCTCGATGCCTTCTGCCCGCATTCGAGCGGATTGCAAATGGACTTCTAATCTTAGATCAATCCCACCAGATTGCAAATTGGCATGGCTACTCAAATACGGCAAAGGCTGAGGATCGCTCGCCCCCCGTTCAAAGGCAGCGCACCGGAAGGGCGCGAGGGCTTCCATCGTGACAACCCACGGCGAAACGGTCGAGGCAAATGACTTCGAAAGAAACGGCCCCAATGGCTGGTACTCCCATTTTTGAATATCACGAGCCGACCAATCGTTCAACAAACACAAACCAAACAACTTTTCTTCGGCCGAATCCAACCCAATTGGATTTCCAAGCGAGTTTCCACCAGCCACAAAACAACCGATTTCCAGTTCATAATCCAGCATCTGACAGGGCTCCCAAGTCGGCGAGTCGCTGCCCTCCGCAGGACTGAGCTGTCCTACCGGTCGGCGAACCGAAGTGCCGCTGACCACGATGCTCGACGCCCGCCCGTGATATCCGATCGGAATGTATTTGTAATTCGGCAAGAGAGGATTATCGGGGCGAAACATCGAACCGATGTTCGTCGCATGAAAAATTGACGCATAGAAGTCCGAATAATCACCAATCCGACACGGAAGCAGCAACTCGACCTCAGCTTGATCGACCAACAACTCGTTGCGCACAGCCCGATCCAACGTTGTACTCTTAGCCAATAACCCGCTGATCGACCGCCGCAGTTCTCGACGCGATTGCGCA
>JBGSKR010000325.1:0-5017 GCA_041741135.1 Mariniblastus sp. | reverse complement strand
ATCCAGCACGTCGTCCGGCACGCAGTCTTGCCGAGTCCCGATTGCCATCGCCACGATCTCGGGATGAGCCAGTGCCGATTCATACAACGGACGAAGGACTTCAACAGGCGCGTAAGTATTAGTGGCAGGCTGAAAGTAAGCCATGAAGTGATTGCATTTGTAGCGCAGTTTTAATCTTCGAATTCCTTCGTCGATTTGATCCGAGATGTTTTGCCGAGGCAGGCGACGAGACGGACTGAAGCTGCGATTGTCACAAAACGCGCATCCACCGGTGGCGACGGTTCCATCGACGTTCGGACAAGTAAACCCCGCATCGACACTGACACGCTGAACCCGGTGACCGTATTGTTTTTTCAAACAATAGCCGTAAGCGAAATAACGCAAACCATCTGCCCGCCAATCGATTTTGGAGGGCGACAATAAAGTTTCGTTCGTGCGTTGATTAGCGGTCGTCAAACGTTTCTCCGGAGATTTAAGCGAGAAAGCAAGCATGCTCGCATTAGATACCACAGCGTAAGCCTTGTAAAGAAACGGCAAAACTTGGTTGTCACTGGCAAGCTCGCAGTATTAGAATGTACCTCGGTAGGTTGGACATTCCTGTCCGACCACAATGCTGCGACGGACAGGAATGTCCATCGTACTTGGTGTCACTCGTGTCACTCGGAGTATTCCCCCATGGCTTTAACCGAATCAACAATGTTGCCACTCGGCTCGTCTGCACCCGATTTCGAACTTCCCGACGTTCTCAACGACACCACGGTCAAGCTCAGCGATTTCGCCGATCGCCCGTTATTGGTCATGTTCATTTGCAACCACTGCCCCTACGTCAAACACGTTGCCCCCGAGTTGGCTCGGATTGCAAAAGATTACCAAAACACTCCGCTGGGCATTCTCGCGATTCAAAGTAATGACGTGGAAAATTATCCCGACGATGCTCCCGAGAAAATGAAATTGGAAGCGGAAAAGCAAGGCTACCCATTTCCTTACTTATATGACGAGACTCAGAATGTTGCGGTGAGATTTACGGCGGCTTGTACGCCCGATTTCTTTTTGTTTGATGCTGATCACAAATTAGCCTACCGTGGTCGGCTTGACGAAACGCGACCGACTCGAATCCAGTCCGGCGTCTATGATTCGACCAACAATCAACCCCACGGAAGCGAGTTGCGAGCCGCCATCGACGCGGTGTTGTCAGGCGCATCCCCAGCCGAAACGCAACTTCCCTCGATGGGCTGCAATCTCAAATGGAAGCCCGGCGGCGGGCCGTCTTATTTTCGGCTGTAGTCCATCGACCAACATTTGTCTGGTCTTCGTAGCTACTCTCGCAAAAGAGTGGTAGTGGAATTCGCCAGAATTCCTTTCCGTTATTCGTGTTGGATTTCGCCAATATCCCGACGTGCAAAGTGGAACTCTGACGAGTCCCAATAGGGTGACGTTTTTTACGGCTTGCCTTTTTCTCGCTCAATTCCCAATTCGCGTGCAATTACTTCTACAATCGGGCCGTGGATCGGCTGTTTATCGAAATCGAATGGATCAGCCCCGTGACCAGCAGGCTTGTCCATGTTAATGACCGATCGCACATAAGTGTACATGTCGTTGATCGGGACTTGGTGCTTTTTCATCACGCTGTCAGCGATCAAGTTGTACTCGACCTCTGATCCGATTTTGAAAACATTCGATCGCGAGAATCGAATCGGCGTCGTGCTGGCCCAAACGATCTTGGCTCCCGTCGCCTTTAGTTTGACAATCAATTCGTCAAGATTCTTTTCGTATTGGCTTTGCTCCGTCGCTAAGACGCCGCCTGCGTGGATCGGCAACACACGAAACGACTCCATGTTCGGAGTTCGGTAAATGAGATCGCCCAACCCAACATTGACGTGGATCAAGTCCCAAGTCGGCCACTGCTCTTCGTGAATTGGTTTTCCATTGCGATCCAATCGCCCGAGCAGATGGTCAAGATTCTCGAGGGCGGTCGTCGAATTTGCTACGGTGCCAATCGGCCAAGTCGCATTGACGACGTTGGCAGTCTCCTTAAGTTCGGCAGCGACCGAACGTGTTGTCTCACGGTAGATACTATCACCGATCACCAGCACACGCGGCACTTCCTGCCCACTCGAAGGCTGATTTTGAGCGAAGGCCGCACCTGACCATTGCGAAATTAAAGCCACGAGTAAACTAAACAAGATCGGGATTCTTCGTGGTGAACGCGAGGGAGTGTTTCGAACAAATGGTTCCAATGTTTTACTCCGAAAGGGAAAGTTGGTCGGACAAGAATGTCCAACCTACGAGATGGTCGGACAAGAATGTCCAACCTACGGAATTAAGTTAGGCTCTCAAAAGCTGGCTCATATTGCCCGTGCTATCGGCAAACTTTTCGATCGGCAAGTCCATCGCATTCAGCATCGTCACGAACAGATTTGCTAACGGAACTTTCTTGTCGCCGATAAATTCGTGCAAGTGACCGTGTTGGAAACCCATGTTTTTGCCGCCAGCGAGTTGAAGCGGATAGTTCTGCCCGCTATGCGAAGCGTGGGGATGAGCCGAACCCCACAAACAAAGCGTGTTGTCAAGCATGTTGCTGTCACCCTCGGGTGTATCGCGAAGTCGTTTCAGAAAATAACAATGATTCTCGGCACGCCACTGATCCCACTGCCCCGAAAAATCGGCCGGTCGCTTGTGTGCGATATCGTGCGTCGCGCCCTTGTATCCGAGCGCGTAGTTGGCATAGTTCCACAGTTCGCTGTTGCTGGAATGTTCGCTCTCGGTCATGAAAGTCACCAGCCGAGTTTGATCCGTCACAAACGCAAGATACGCCAAATCGTACATGCAGCGGATGTACTCTTGAGGATTTTGATGGACGACCTCCAGATTGAGTCCCTTGGTGTCTACATTCGGTAGCGGCGTGTGCGTCCATTGACTCGTACGTTCAACACGCCTCTCGACCGCACGCACCGACTCAAGATACTCATCCATTTTCTGTTGGTCTTCACGTCCCAGCCGATTGTGAAAGCCGGTGCTGTGATCCATCATCAAATCCAGAATGCTTGCATCACGTTTGAGGTTCGCACGCACCTGCTCGATGCCTTTGTCACCGTACGGATTGAACAGCCGGTTAAAAATCTCTTGCGGTTTGTGCAACGAAGGGATTGCTTGACCTGGCCCGCGATGCGACATCGTTTTGGTTTGCAAGTAAGAACCAGTGCCGCCCTCGGTGCCCATCACCAACGAAGCGTGACGAGTTTTATGGCCATGAAGATTGGCAGCGACTTGGTCGATCGAAATATTGTTCGTCTTTTCAATATCGGCCATATCCGCGCCGGTGAGGAAGACATCACCGCTGCTGTGCCCGCCCAGCGACCACCCGCCCTTGTGATCGAGACCGCGCAGATAAGTAAGACTGTCCTTCAGTTCTTTGAATGGCTCTGTGCTTTTGTTGAACGACAGTGGGCCCGCGTCCGCACAGGGCCACCAGCTCCATTCGTGATGGCTGTTCTTTCCATCGGGAAGTTTGATTGGGATGCCGTTGGGACCATCAGGCATGTACACGCCATAGGAAATATAAGTCGCCATCATGCGCTTCGGCAATTCTTTCGCCCCAACTCCTTTAACAACATTCGCGGCAGCACTCATTGCATTGAGGTAGGGCAATGCCAGAGCAACGCCCGCACCTTTAATCAGGTCGCGTCGGTTTAAGTGCCATGATTTCCGTGCCATGTTTAATCTTCTTTCTTGGAGTTCCCGGTTGTCGTATGTCGAAAAACTTCACTCCGACAAATGGAAACAATGATGTCGCGAAACTTGAATTGATTTTCTTCAGCTTTGTCGAACAACGCATCAACCGCAAATCGGTCACGATACGTCAAAGGTCGACCGATGCTATACGACAAGAGGCGCCGGATTACGTTTTTAGCGATATCGTCATCGCGATTTGCCAGCAAATAATCTTTTAGCTCTCGCATGCCGTTTACTTCCGGGCCGTGTGGCAAGCGAGCTGTCGCATCGACATCGACGATATTGAGTTCATTGAGGTAAGCCTGATAGCCATCGAGGTCTCGATGCTTATTAATATCAAAACCGCCAACACGCATCCCATCCTTTGGCACTTTCGGTTGATATCGACCGATCGCATTATAGTCTTCGAAGGGAATACCCCAAGGATCAAGTCGGAAATGACAATCGTTGCAACTTACTTGGGTACGATGTCTCTCAAGCAATGCCGCAATCGATAGCGATTTCTCAAGCGACTCACCGGCAGTGTCGGTCAAAGCCGGAACGTCCGACGGCGGTGGCGCAACCGTGTCTCCCAGAATCGCTTCTCGCAGAAAAACCGCGCGGTAAATCGGATGCGGAGCCGTGCCCGTGCCGTTGCCGATCAGAACCGAGCCATGAGTCAAGACTCCGCCGAGATTGTCCTCCGGCTTGATCGGAACGGCGCGCATCTGCGTGCCCTTGACGCCTTCGACACCATAATGAGCCGCCAATCGCTCATTGAGGTAAGCGAAATCCGAATCAACGACATTGAGAACACTCGCGTTGCGACGGATCAATTCGCCGACAAATCCCACGGACTCCATGATCATGGTATCGCGAACTTTGACGCGATACGGGTGCTCCGTGCCTGCGGTCTCTCCGTTCGCAACCACATGCAAAAATCGTGGGAAGAGGTCTCGGTTGATCGGTACCGTTTTCATTTTGCTGATACTCAGCCACTGCATCGTGAAGTTCTCAATAAACGCTTCGGAACGTTTATCAGCGAGCATCCGCAGCGTCTGCTGTTCAATCATCGCTGGGTCGTTGAGCTGACGATTCGCAGCAAGCTGGAGCAGTTCCTCATCCGGCATGCTCGCCCATAGAAAATACGATAGCCGCGAAGCCATCGCGTAATGTTCATCCATCGACGGATCGGATTCGGTGTGATAAAGAAACTGCGGTGAAATCAGCACCATCGCCAACGTTTCTCGCATTGCCTCTTCCAAGTGTTCGGTATCCGGACGAATGAGGTTGTAGATACTTGCAA
>JBGSKR010000324.1:0-5244 GCA_041741135.1 Mariniblastus sp. | reverse complement strand
CGTCGTCAAAAAGAAACCAGCCAAGAAAAAAGCTGCCAAGAAATAATATTTTCTTGCTTTGTCAGGCATCAACGGTAGAAATCAAACTCGACAAAGAGTTGCAAAACCTCAGTTAGCTGATCTTGGAGTCTTCCAGCTTTTCGATCGATAGTGGATTACGGCAGGGTGATTCCGTTTTTTGATCGAGAGGGCAATGTCGTTCCGGCTCGACCAGAATTCTCTCCCGCTGAAGCTCCAGTTCCGGTCGGCGAATTCGGATTAAACCAATCGGTGAGTTCTCCAAACCGTCGAAAGTTACCCGCTTCACGAACAGGTAGCGTTCCCGAACGTCCAGGTAAGGTTTGCATTCTTCCAGGAAGCGTCCCCATTCGGCCTGGTAAAGTTCCCATTCGACCCGGCAACGTTCCCATTCGGCCAGGCAACGTTCCCATTCGGTCGGGCAAAGTTCCTCGCCCGCTCGGCAGTGTCCCCATCTCGCCTACCATCTCAGGAAGCGTAGTTTCACCCTTTGAAATTGATCGCCATTTGGCAGGCGTGTAGCGTTTCTGTTCGCAGCCTACTGTGACGAACACGAGGAGCAACCCTAAACAGGCCAGCAGCAATCTCATCCGGCGAGGCCGTTCTAGCGTCCGCAATCGCTGGGATTGGAAAACGCAGTTAGTGTCAAATGAATCAATCGACCGAGAGGATGTCATGGATTTTTTGGGGAAATAATGGATCGGTTCGTTTGATGGAACACACAGTTAACCGTTGCAGTTTATCTAACAACCGATTCTTCGTCAAATGTGCGTCGCTTGGTTGAGTGAATCCGTTTTTACCTGCGTCATTTCTAATTGGTCTATTTTGCCCAAGCGTTATCTCCGCTGTTCTCGCTAGGTTAGCATCAATCGGCATGAGGTGTATTCCCTCAGATAGTCGAAATCGTCACGGACAGGCCGACGATAACACGAGGGACTGTTTCGGTAAAGGATGTTTTGTTTTGTCCTCAATTTAGATTGATACACAAAATATCTGAATCCCGATTGGTCAGACGGTTGCAGGTTACTAGTTGAGCTAACGGATGGCTCATGCCGACGACCGTGAACATAGAATCTCGTGAATACGCGCAGTCAATCAAGCCTCCAGAGCACTTTCCTTTGTGATCTGCTCGCAAGTCGACGTTCAGAACACGTCTTCGCGAGTTGATGAGGCGGCCGAAAGCATCAACCGCGTTCGAGGGGTTTGAAGGATTATTCACAATGGTTCAGTAGTCCAGGAGACGAGTCTCGATGAAAACAAAATTTGCTGCTGTAGCACTGATTATCAGTGCTACCCTGTGTTGCAGCGACAGCTATGGACACGACTTGCTCAATCGCATGTTGGGTCGTGGTGTTGGAAGTTGCTGTGAAGCAACTCCTACCTGTTGCGACACTCCTGCCCCATCGTGTGGCAGAACCTTTTGCATTACGTTGCCCGGGCGTGGCCTATTGGCTGGGTTGGGGCATCACGGTGATTGTTGCGACGCTCCAGCAACCGATTGCGGTTGCGAAGCTCCAGTTGTCGAAAGTGGTTGTGATACCGGTTGTGGATCAGGTGGTGGATTGTTGAGCGGCATGTTCCAAGGTGGACGTTGCGGCGGCTGCGGTTTGTTCAAAGGTGGCGTTGGCAACGGCTGTGGTTGCGACCTGATGGCTTCTTCGCCATGTGCTGAAGTGGTCGAACCAACCTGCTGCGACGACGCATGCGGTGGTGGACTACTACACAATGGACGTTTGTTCAATGGTCGCTTGCGTAGCAAGTTGGCCAACCTCGGTTGCGGATGCAATCACGGATGCTCTGCAGAAGTTGCCGATTGCGGTTGCGAACCAGCTCCCGCTCCTTGTGTTGCACCAGCTCCATGTGTTGCTCCAGCTCCATGTGTTGCTCCAGCTCCTGCTCCTTGCGCCGCTCCAGTTGCTGATTGCGGATGCGAATCGGCTCCAGCTTGCGGTTGTGGATTGTTGGGGGGACGTTCTGGCGGATTGTTGTCGAAAATTCGCGGCCTGGGTTGTGGCAAATGCGGTGCTTCCGACAATTGCGGTTGCGAAGCTC
The DNA here is from genome assembly GCA_041741135.1 of Mariniblastus sp. GTDB lineage: Bacteria > Planctomycetota > Planctomycetia > Pirellulales > Pirellulaceae > Mariniblastus. Next base: position 3,174 of record JBGSKR010000324.1, on the reverse strand, counting down.
CTGCTGCTGACTGCGGTTGCGAGCCAGCTCCAGCTCCTGCTCCATGCATTGCACCAGCTCCTGCACCTTGTGCTGCTCCAGTCGCTGATTGCGGTTGCGGTTGCGAAGCTGCTCCAGCTTGCGGTTGCGGCCTGCTAGGTGGACGTAGCGGCGGACTGTTGTCCAAGATTCGAAGCATCGGTTGCTGCAATCATTGCGGAAACGCTGCCGACGATTGTGGCTGTGCAGCCGAAGTTGCTCCTGTTACCGAATGTGCGCCAGCACCAAGCTGTGGTTGCGAAGCTGCTCCTGCTTGTGGCTGCGGACACTCGGGCGGATTGTTGTCAAAGCTCAAAGGCCTTGGCTGCAACCACGGTGGTTACAGTGATTGCGGTTGCGACCCATGTGACAACAATCGCGTGACGTTGCTGGATCGCCTGCGTGGTTCACGAATCGCTCATCACGACGCCTGCTGCGACACCACAGTTCACGCAGCCGTTTCGAGTGATTGTGGGTGCAGCGGTGCTGCTCCTGTGACTCAACATGCTCCCGTCCAAGCTCACGGCAACCAACAACCTCAAGGCAACTCGGTGATTGCTGAGCCAGCCCAAGAGCCGGCAGCAAATGGTGCTTCACCTGCCGAAGTTCCCGCCGTTGAAGGCAAAGCGGTCGTTCCTGCGGGCGACGGAGCAAGCCGTTTCCGCACTCCCGTTGTCGACCCAAGTGCTTTCATCATTCGTGGTGCCAGCTACCGTAACTAACACGGAATGAAGGCTAAACGCTTGAAGTCCAAACGTTGATTCGTCTTGAGTCATACGCGATAAAATTAAATGGCCTTGTTCGGAAACGAACAAGGCCATTTTTGTTGTGTGCCAAAATCAACAACAAGATGCGGGACAAGTCGAACGCATTGTTAAGCCATGGGCCCGCTGGCAGTGACAACAACGGGCGAGTCAAAGCGGCGCGTCCTGGAAACAGAAAAACTCGATTGAGTTAATGTTGCGTTAATGCTTGACCATTGAGAATTGTCCGGCCATTAGCCAGACAGCGATAAACGCAATCGCGATTACTGTATTCATACTTTCGATCGACATGGAACGAGTACCCTGAGAGAGACTGAAAAACATTCCCTCCATGGGAGTGCCCACCATCCATGCGTCAGATCGTATCGTCAACTTGAAAAATAAAAAGTTAAATTTTTTTTGGTTGCCCGAGAGGCTTCGCGCATCCGATTGCTTGGAAAATTGCGCAAGCTTTCGCTAGTTGTTTCAGGTCGAACCAAAACGGCCTGCTCCGCATTTCAAAATCGTTGTGATGAAAACAATCGGTATCAGTTCGGCGCAAGAGCACCGAAGCTGGGAAGGCGGTACGGGCTGAGCAAGACGCGCAAGCCGGTTATGATTATGATGGTCGGGAAAGATTATGCTGCTTCGTTAGTAGATGTTCCAGGCAAGATCGAAGCGTCGCCAACAATTTTCGCGATCGTTTTTTGTCTGATTGACCGTTTGGAGACGTCTCATGAATCGATCGCTTAAATTGTTACTTTCAAATTTTTATATTTTCTAAATTGACCGACATGACGAACGACAAACATCAAAATTCAATTGGCATTGATCTGGGGACAACCTACAGTGTCATGGCGCACGTCAATGATGTTGGTCGACCGGAAACGATTCCCAATGCCGAGGGAGATTTACTGACGCCCAGTGTCATTCTGTTTGACGATGGTGAAGTCATCATTGGCAAAGAAGCTGCGAAGGCACGCGCTACCGAGTTGGTAAACGTCGCGGATTGCCCCAAACGTCAGATCGGAAATCAGCTCTACGACAAATCGTTCGGTGGCCGACAGTATCCGCCCGAGGCTCTTCAGGGTTGGATTTTGAATAAACTCAAACGAGATGCCACGCGTGTGATCGGACCTTTCGAAAACACGGTCATTACCGTGCCGGCTTACTTTGATGAGGTCCGCCGCAAAGCTACTCAGGATTCCGGTTTCGTGGCCGGACTGACGGTGCTGGATATCATCAACGAACCAACGGCTGCTGCGATTGCCTACGGCTATCAAGCGGGCTGGATCGATCTCGCTGGCGAGGTCAAAGAGGACTCGATCAATATTCTCGTCTACGATCTCGGTGGTGGTACCTTCGACGTGACGGTGATGGAAGTCGGTCGAGATCAGTTTCGCACGATCGCGACGGATGGTGACATGCGGTTGGGCGGCGAGGATTGGGATCAGCGATTGATTGCTCATGTGGCGAGTCAGTTCCAGTTACAGTTTGGTGTCGATCCGCGAACCGATTCTCAAACGCTCGGGAAACTATTGCGAGACTGTAAGGAAGCCAAAGAAACGCTGTCCGCGCGTTCTCGAGCCCAAGTCGATTGTGTGTTTGGCAGCACTTCGGTTCGCGTCGAGGTGAAGCGCGACGAGTTTCAAAAGATGACGATGGATTTGTTGGATCGGACCGATTTCACAATCCGACAAACGCTCAAGGCCGCCAAGATGAATTGGTCGGACATCGACAAAGTTTTACTTGTCGGTGGATCGACGCGCATGCCTGCCGTACGGGAGATGCTGACCTCGCTGGCAGGCCGCGCTCCGGATACTTCGCTGTCTCCCGACGAAGCCGTCGCGCACGGTGCGGCGCTGCGCGCGGCGATGCTCGTCGATAATCAAAATTCGGCTTTTCGACCCGCCAAAATCAAAAATGTGAATTCGCATTCGCTGGGCGTGGTCGCTAACGAGGTTGCGACTGGAGTTCCACAAGTCGTCCGCTTGATTCCCCGCAACACGCCGCTGCCCGTGATTTCACGTCGCGTGTTTAAAACGCATAAGCTGGATCAGGAATCCATTTTGATTCAGATCGTCGAAGGCGAAAGTTCAACGCCAGACGATTGTTCTCAAATCGGTCGCTGTCAAATTTGGGACTTGCCGGAATCACTGCCGATTGGCACAACCGGTTGGCGAACGGGACCCGCGAGGCGCTTGCTTCTCGGGTTCTTTGGTTGGGCGGTTGGCAATGCCGTTTTCGGCGGGTATGTTGAGCGTTCGGTGTGGTTGTTTTGTGGCGGCGGCGCCGGGCGCCGTCGGAAGCGTGGAGGTTGTCAGTGAATTCGACGGTCACGACTGCAAATCTGCCTCGCAAGGGCATCATTCTGGCCGGCGGCACGGGCTCGCGCCTGTTTCCGTTGACCATC
>JBGSKR010000323.1:0-2888 GCA_041741135.1 Mariniblastus sp. | reverse complement strand
TTACTATAATCGAGCGAGAATATTTCAACCTGAATCAGGCCGTTTTGTTTCTCAGGATCCGGCAAAATTTGAAGCAGGCGATAGCAACTTGTACAGATACGTGCAGAATTCCCCCACCGTTTTTTCTGATCCCACTGGCTTAGGATTGGTTGAGGAGTCACTGCTATTGGCCGTTTTTGGCACAACCGTAGCAATTGTATCCGAGGGTTACTGCGCCATTTCATTGACGTTGCGTGGACGTCAAGCAGAGGTTTCAGCTACTGGAGCGGGAGTGACAATTTTGACGGCTGGATTGATTGGCGCCTTGCTACCGGTGATTTTGACGGCTGGTGGCTATAGTCAATTTGGTGTTGCTTCTGAAGCTACTCTCGTGCGTGGAGTTCTCGCCGCAGCTCTCAAGGGAAGCAGTTGTAGGCTGATTGTGAATGGCACTTAGAAATTACGTTTATCACAATTGGCAAGTATCGAATAAAGTGATCTTTGATTGTTGAGTTTTCGGTAACATCAATCTGAATGCTCGTTATTAAGCGAGGATGCCACCGCTATTTTCCAATATTCACTTTGGGATGCAAGAGTTCGGAGATCTTTCTCCCCTGACAGTTACGGTTAGACATTCGAGCTTGAATGTGGCAAAGTTGATCGCAACGATATCGATTAAAGGAACTGTTAGTTTGTCACACGCCCCTAAATTCGGCTGGATTTTTACCAAAACGGCCGCTCAGAGAATTGCTGCTCGTTTTGGAGTTTTCTTAATTGTGCTTGGGCTTTGCCAGCTTCTCGTGGATTCCTTTTTCTACCTTTATGATCTTGAAATTTTAGATCGTTCCAACAAATACATTCTTTCACTTTTCTACGCCGTTGCAGTTGGTGAATCATCAAGTAAAACATATTTTTGAGAGCCAAGAAGGGCAGTAAGTAAGGCTGTTTAACCTGACAGATTTGCTCTGACTGGAAAGGAAAGGGTTCCCAGATAGAAATCGACGGTGGTCAAACCCGCTGCTCGATGAGCAAATCGACTTCGTTTGCGATCTCAGCATAAATCGGCACAGTCGCACCCAGGTCTTCGACTCGAACCACCATCGCGAAAGGCGTCGGCTTCACATCGCGACTCCACCGCTTGTGGCTGGCTATTGCGAGCGTGTAGTGGTTCTCGCTGTAGGTTTCGCTATGCTGGGACCACTCGAAGGAGTCGTGTTGGATGCTGCCTCGCGATCGGCGAGTGACCTTGTGGTCGAACTTGACTTCGCTTGGCAGCTCTTGTTCGGAATCTTCTTCGTCATCTCGGGACATCGCGTCAACTACCGCATCTCGATCAATGTCCCCTCGAAACATTCGCCACTTCAGGTCTGTACCGAAGTAGCTTTCAAGACCCCATTTCTGAACTTCGGGATAGTGAGCGACGGTGACCTTGATTCGTTTCTTTGCCGTTGACGTAGCGAGAACTGCCGGAATCGGAACCTCGAAGAAGGCAACGTGATTGGCTTCCAATTCGCCTTGGTGAAACAGCAAAACAGAGTAGTCGTCGCACTCGGTCGCAAGCGACGAATCGGGAAAGCCGTATCCGAGCAAGTCGAGCCACCATTTGTTGTTGTCGATTCCCGATTGCTCGATCAAAGCGTTCAGGTCACCACGATACGAAACCGAATTGACGAGAAAGGCTTTCAATAGCGGAGCGGAGATCTGTTCCAGACCGAGTTGCTGTAGTTCTTGCAAGATGACCGCAAGTTTGTGAGCAACGCGAGGTGCCGCGAAACTGGTTCCGTACTTGTGTGCGGCAGCGGGCGATAATTGGTGACTTGCCATGACGACGTTTGTGCCCGCGTTCGCTCGAACCGAACTGCCATCTACTGTTCGAGTGAGATTGCCACCGACGTCAACGAGTTCGGGCTTTGTCTCGCCCTTGATTCCGGGGCCAGAACGAGTGAACGGTGACGGTTCAAAGTCGAGAGCCAATGCGGTGTCGGGAGAATGGGCGACCAGTGTTCCCGGAGCGATGGAGCCGACGCTGATCGCGAGCGCGGCTTGGCCTGGATCGAGAATCCGCGAATCTCTTTCGAGCAAATAACGCGGATAGTCTGTTCCGGCTTGGATTGCATCCCGAATGTCATTCGGATGGAGGTTGCCAGTGGCAACTACAAACACAACGTCGTACTGGCGAGATAGCCTGTCGATCGTTCGGGCTGTCCAAGATGACCTTGGTTGAGTCCGTTTTGAGTCTTGGTTCCACTTCCTCGCGAGATCGGCAACTGACAAGTTGAAGATCCGAACGCCTAGCGGCTGAAACGTGGCGACCACTTCTTCGAGGGCTTTACCGAAAAGCCGTTCCTCTTCCACTTGGTTGTCCGCATCCAAGATCCTTGCGCTCGCAATCCAGCACTTCGGCGTATTCTCGGCTCCTTCGTATAAGTTCAATGCGTAGTACGCGGCAAGTGAGGCGACTCCCGAACCGTGACCGTTTTCATCAAACGGCTGATCGGGTGCGTTCTTCAGGAACGATTTTAACAAGTCACTCTTTGTGACCGGTTCCAGAAATGGGTTTCCAGACGATACGCCTGAATCCACGATGCAAACAGTAGCAGCGTCCTTCGGTGGTGGCTGGATCGGTAGCAACTTGTCAAAAGCAAAATTGTGCCAGACGGTGTGAAACGTCTCAAAGCGTGGCTTTGGTTCAAACCAAGAGATTGCACGCTGCCACTCCGCTTCCTCAACCAAACGCCTAAACATCTTGCCCGTGCAGCGAATAACCGCTCGGCAGCATCCATCGCCGTGTTCCTGATGCTCAAACAGCGTTCCATGAACGCCGCGTGCGAACGCGGCATGGAGGGCTTGCCGAATTTCCTCCAATTCTGCTCGCTGCTGGTTCCGTCCTTGAAACAGTGAGATGATTT
>JBGSKR010000322.1:0-3409 GCA_041741135.1 Mariniblastus sp. | reverse complement strand
CGACACACTCACTTTCGCCGTGAAAGCACCAGCCTGCGCATGGACTTGTTTTTCTCATCAACGCGGATTCGTGGTTGCGCGATTGTCATCACGTTCGCTGTCGCGTTGCTCGTTTCTGGTTGTTCCACTCCGATGCTGAACCGTAGTTCGGATTTTGCTGTCTGGGAACAGCCGGTTGAGAAAACAACAACACTGTCCACCGATGAACGCGTCGCACGTTTAGCTGGCCCGCAAACGCATACTTCACCCACTCAATCGAAGAAGGTCGTAGGGGCTCGCCCGGCGATAGCGCCAGTTCAAAACACAAACCAGAACGTGACTGTTAGAGCGCAGAGTCCGACGGGCAACTCCGATAATGTCCGCAATGCCGTCGGAGGAACTGGCACCAGCGGTGGAGTTCAACAAACGACTTATCAATATCCTGAGCTTTCGAATCCCGGCAGTGTCACGCCATCGTTCGGGTTGCCCTCGCCCAATATCGGTTCACCCAATGAAATGAATCCACTGATTCAACCCTACGAACGCGGAGGCAATGCGACCTTTGCGGAAACGTTTCCACAAAATTATGCAGACATCGATGTCTACGTTCAAGAAACTCAAACGGGCCGAATCAATTTTGGAGGAGCCTACAACTCCGATAACGGCATTGTTGGACAATTCATTATCGACGAGCGAAATTTCGATATCCGCCGATTCCCCCGCAGTTTCCGCGACGTGTTTGATGGCACTGCTTGGCGCGGTGGAGGTCAGTCATTTCGCCTAGAACTAGTTCCCGGTGCGAATCTGCAACGGTACCTCGTCAGTTTTTCAGAACCGTATTTTCTCAATACTGATTACAGCTTCAGTGCTAGTGGTTATCTGTTTGAACGGCAGTACTTCGACTGGGACGAAAGTCGTTTGGGAGGTCGGTTCTCGCTTGGAAGACGACTTAATCAAGACATTTCAGTCAACGCCGGACTGCGATTGGAAAGTGTCGATCTGGAAAATCCTCGACTTGGCACGTCACCGGAACTCAACAATGCACTTGGAAATAGCAACCTGTTTCTTGGGAACATCGGTTTGATCCGTGACACGCGTGACAATGCTTTTTTGGCAACCAAGGGAACCTACATGTCCGCCACTTACCGTCAAGCCTTTGGTGATTACAGCTTCGCGCGTGGTGATTTGGATTACCGACGCTACCGATTGATGTACGAACGCCCCGATGGTTCCGGTCGTCATACAATTAGCTACGGAACGAAACTGGGCTTCAGTGGTAGTGGAACGCCGATTTTCGAAAACTATTTCGCCGGTGGCTTTTCTACATTGCGTGGTTTTGATTTCCGAGGTGCCGCTCCACTGGAAAACGGCGTTCGTGTGGGTGGCGAGTTTCAATGGTTGAATACACTTGAATACATGTTCCCGTTGACGGCGGACGATATGATCAAAGGCGTGATGTTCTGCGACTTTGGAACAGTCGAGGAAAGCATCGAACTCAACCAAGAAAACTTCCGCGTCGCGCCCGGTTTTGGATTTCGCATCCACATGCCCGCCGCTGGCATTGGCGCTCCTCTCGCATTCGACTTCGCCTTCCCCATTTCAACCGCAGATGGCGACGATGAGAAAATTTTCAGCTTCTACCTAGGCGTGTTGCGATAAGCATCAGTCCTGAAATTAGCTCCGTAGGATGGACATTCCCGTCCGTCCACTTTGCCGCAGGATGGACATTCCTGTCCGTCCACTTTGCCGCAGGATGGACATTCCTGTCCGTCCACTCAACCCTAACGCTTGTCACTCTTTTTGATAGCTTGCAACTCAGCGAACTCGGGGCGGTCTTTGTAAAACCGATCAAGTGGATAACAGCCTGAAACCAAGCCGTTCCTGGGAGCGGTTGTGCAATCGCTGAACGTGCGACAAACTTTTTTCCGAGCCAACGTCTTGCCGGCGATAACGTCGGCTGGCAATTCCGGATACGACAGCACCATCCGCCCCAACCCGACCAAATCTGCCATGCCCGTTCGCACCACGACTTGGGCCACATTCGGCAGCCAATCCTGCAAATAAGAATAACCAGAACCCACGACGATTAACTCTGGATGAGCCGCTTTCAATTTCCCGGTTGCCGCGACCTGTCGAGCGACGCCGAATAACGGGTCTTCCGGCGGTTGATAACCATCGGACGGAGGAAAAGTAGCAGGCCGCTGAATATGCGGATTGTAATAAGGGCTGCCAGCCGTCGTACACAAGAGCTCGATGCCAAGCTGTTTCAACAACTCCAAAAACTGTAGCGGTTCGCTCAAATCAATCCCTTGTCCCGTTCCATCTCCGCCCCAAGCACAGCAATAATCGCTCGTTGTTACCGGCACACCGATCCCATCGGCTCCCGAAATATACGGCACAAAATCAAACACGCTTAACCGCACGCCGATATGCAAACCGGGCGCGTTGGCTCGAATGCCCGCCACGATCTGACGGAGAAAGCGAGTGCGATTCTCGAAGCTGCCTCCAAAATCGCCGGGACGATCAAAACCAGAAAGAAACTCGTGCCCGAGATAACCGTGGCAGTGTTTGATATCCACCCAAGTGAATCCGGCTTTCTGAGCAAGCCCCGCCGCCGCCACAAAATCTTCGATCAATCGCTTGATCTCATCGTCCGACAACATCGCCGTTTGCGGCGTGACGGAAAATCGTTCGTCCAAAACGGGGTGCGGATAGACGGTTCGCGGCTCAAGTTTCTTTTTATCATTCGGGCGAGCGAAACGCCCCGAGTGCGTCAATTGAAGTCCCACCGACAAATCATCGGCCGTAGCAAAATGCTGCTCGTGAGTCTCAACCAACAGCAAACGCAACGATTCGATCTCGCTCAAGTTCGTACTATTCATCAGCAACTGATTTGGATTGGCTCGACCATCATGCCGAACCGCGACCGCTTCGCCGCCCCAGATCAATTTGGCGCCACTAAGCCCAAAGTTTTTCCAACGCCGAAGAGTCAACTCGGTCGGTTTTCCGTCGTTCGTCCCGTCCCAGCCCTCCATCGGCAGAATGCAAAACCGGTTGCCAATTTTTCCACCTGGTTGACTGGCACAAGAAATCGATTGAGCCAGCGGACTTGAGTCGCCTGACTGGACGTCGTCATCGAAAGGCAGGGCAATACCTTGATCGTTCAGGTGAGCTCGGAAGAGTTCAATTGAGCCAAGCTTTGAGATTTTCGGAAAAGCCATGAGATAGGAGTTACAACCCTTAAGATTATTTTTAGAAAAAAGGTGTCAGAAAAAAGGTGTCAGGTACCGTTTTGGTAAAATGCCCCCTTTTTGGCGATTAGGAGAGCTTTGTAGGACGGCCGCGGGGACGCGATGTCGATTCTAATCCCAATCGCTTGATCGTTTTCTCCGTCCATGTTTCATCGCCAAACGGAACTCCACGAATTTCG
>JBGSKR010000321.1:0-2974 GCA_041741135.1 Mariniblastus sp. | reverse complement strand
ACCTTGCCACAATGAACGATTTAAAGAATTGAGAGTATCGCAATTTGACGAATCGCAATTCCATTTCGCAGATTTACTCCGAAGTCACGCGAGCTGCTCTGCTGGGACTGGTAGTTAATCTACTGCTAGGCACAGTCAAGCTGATTGGTGGGATCATCGGAAACTCTTTTGCGCTCATTGCGGATGCGGTTAACTCCATCGGTGATGTCGTGACCACGGTGGTGGTGTTGTTTGCGCTTCGCGTTGCTCAGCGTCCGCCCGATGCCGAGCACCCTTATGGTCACACACGAGCTGAAGGGATCGCGGCTTCCAATGTTGCACTGCTCATCATTGTTTCGGCGCTCATCATTGGTTGGGAGGCGATTCAGCGGTTCTCGGTGCAACATAATATTCCTCCTGCGTGGACGCTCTGGATTGCGGGAGCCAACATTGTCATTAAAGAAGGCTTGTACCGGTACAAAGTCAAGATCGGTCGACGCACAGGTTCGGCGGCGATCATTGCGAACGCTTGGGATCATCGCAGCGACGCGCTTTGCTCGCTGGCGGTACTGATTGGTTTGGCGATGATTCGGATTGGTGGACCAGCCTTTGTCTGGGCGGATGAAGTCGCCTCGCTGGTCGTCGTCGCGGCGATCATCTGGTCGGGAGCACATCTGTTCCGTTCGAGTGCCAGCGAACTGATGGATGTGCAGGCCGATCCGGAATTTGTGGATCGAATTCGTGGCGTGGCAAAATCGGTGTCCGGTGTCGAAGACGTGGAAACATTATGGGTGCGAAAGTCTGGTCTGGAATTTTTTGCTGACATTCACATCGAAGTCGATCAGCATCTCTCGGTCGCCGAAGGTCATCGCATCGGTCATGAGGTGAAAGACCAATTGCTCACCGCATTTCCGAATCTCCGAGACGTCCTCGTCCACCTTGAACCGTATCCGCATACCCATGGGTAAAGCGGCGGTAAGAAGTACTTTTAATTAAGGATTCTCAGGTATTTCGGGCGGATGATGCGATTCATAAATTGAGTCCCAAATTCCGGTTACAACGCGAACAACGGGGCTTGCGAAGACACGGGCTTTTTAGGATACTGTGGGGCTTCATTTTAATCGAATGGAACGTCTGCTGCCGCGTGTAGCGGTCAACCAGGCGTCCAGTCCGGGCAGAATCTTCTGCCGGATTTCGACCACCAATTAGCAGCTTTTAGGAGCTCATTGTAGATGGCACGTTACTCAGGCCCGAAAGGGCGTATCAATCGTCGATTGCAAACGCTGATTTACGAAAGCGCGGGTGCAGTCAAAGCACTCGAAAAACGCGGCAACCAACCGCCCGGAATGCACACCCGTTTCCGTCGCCCGTCGAACTACGGTACGGCGTTGATGGAAAAGCAAAAAATCAAACATTATTACGGACTCGGTGAACGTCAGCTTCGTCGGTACTTCGACAAAGCCACCGCCCAAAAGGGAAACACCGGCGAAAATCTGTTGACCATGTGCGAAAACCGTCTCGACAATGTGATCCGTCGGGTTGGATTCTGCAAGACGCGTCCGCAAGCCCGTCAAGGCGTCGCGCACGGTCACTTCCAGGTCAACGGCATCAAAGTCGATAAGCCTTCTTACCAACTGCGTCCTGGTGATGTGGTCAGTCTTCGTCCTCGCGCCAACGTCTTGAAAATGTATCAAGCGATTCGCGAACAAGGCGTCGACGGCGAAGGCACCGAATGGGTTTCGTTCGATAACGAGAAACTGGTCGCTACCGTGCAAGGCAAACCAAGCGGCAGTGACATCAGTCTTCCCGTGGATGCGAATACCGTCGTCGAATTCTTGTCACGATAGTTCGCGACAAGCGATACAGGACTTTCGCAAGTTCTGTTGCTATGCGTTTATACTTAGCGGCCAGTCGTTTTGACTCGCCGCTATTTTTTTGAGTGCAACGAATTTGAATATACGGATTTGTTGAAGTTGCGTTATTAGTTGCCCGACGCGCAAGCGAGGCAGCACAAGCCCGACGCGCAAGCGAGGCGATGATTGTCGTGACTTGCAGCATCCTCGCTGGCGCGTCGGGCTTGTATTTGGTCGCTTCGCGATTTCTATTTGATACGGCGATGATACGGCGATGATACGGCGATTGGGAACCAAAATTTGATTTTTGGCTGAACATCTCCTAACTTTTTTTTCACCCTACCTAATAAACTTTTTCAGGTCAGCACAATGCAATCTCAACTGGTCGTCATTGGTGGTGGTCCCGGCGGATACGCTGCCGCCTTCCTCGCCGCCGACGAAGGCATGAATGTGACACTCATCGAAGCCGAAGGCAAACTCGGCGGCACTTGCTTGCTCCGCGGCTGCATTCCCTCCAAAGCCTTGTTGCATGTCGCCAAGATCGTCGGCGAGGTCGAGGAGATGGAGCATGAATGGGGCGTCTCCTTTGGTTCGCAAAAACCAACCATCGAACTCGACAAACTGCGTGCCCGCAAAGAAAAAGTCATCGATACACTTTCTGGTGGACTTGGCCATCTGGCAAAAAAACGAAACGTGACGGTCATCAAAGCCCACGCGAAATTTGAAAACACCAACAAATTGTTACTGACCGGCGACGATGCTTCGATTCCTGAAGATCGGAAAATTACCTTCGAGCACGCCATCATCGCCACGGGCAGCGTTCCGGCCATGCCCGCTGCTTTCAACATTGGTAATGATCGCGTGATGGATTCAACCGGTGCCTTGCAACTGGCTGAGATTCCAAAGACGATGTTGGTAATTGGTGGCGGTTATATCGGCCTGGAAATGGGAACGGTGTACGCGAATCTTGGCACCAAAGTCAGCGTCGTCGAGTTGATGGATGGCTTGCTGATGGGTGCTGATCGCGATCTGGTGCGTCCGCTGGCGAAGCGACTGAAGACGCTCTTCGAGGACCGGATTTACTTAAACACCAAGGTCGGCGGGGTCAGCAAGAAAGGTGAACAAATCGAGGTCGCTTTCGA
>JBGSKR010000320.1:0-2754 GCA_041741135.1 Mariniblastus sp. | reverse complement strand
GGCCTCGAGGCGGTCGAGCACTTTCAAAAAGGAAAATTTGATCTCATCCTGATGGTTGTGCAAAGGCCCTTGATGGATGGCTTTGAAGCCACTGCCCTAATTCGAAAGCTAGAAGCGATACAAGGCGTGCATACGCCGATTCTGGCGATGACCGCACGAGCGATGGAAACCGATCGCGAAGAGTGCCTTTCTGCTGGGATGGACGATTATTTATCCAAGCCGATACGCATTCGAGACTTAATGGAAAAACTTGATTTGTTAACACGAAGCTCGCAATTGATTTCCAAAGATTTGCCTGCCGAGGTTGAGCAAATCGAAGCTGTCGAAAATCAAACTCGAACTTCGGAATCGCCCCCAACCACGGACTCCATACCGACGAGAAGCATATCGTCTGTTTCGTCGTCATCAAATGCATTGCCAAGTTCGCCTGCCGCCCCACCAACCGAAACAGCTTCCATCATCGACTGGGAGTTCGCAAGCTCTAGCGTCAATGGGGATGAGGAACTACTGCGTACACTCGTTGCGATTGTCATCAAAGAAACGCCCCAATGGCTTGCCGAAATTGAATCCAGCGTTAATCACGGTGACGCTGCCGCCTTGCAATTGCATGCACACACGCTCAAAGGATCGTTGCGTTTTCTCGGCTCACTTTCTTTTACTGAGACGGCTGAGGCGTTGGAAATGATGGGCAAAACTGGTTCGCTTCAGAACGCTCCTTCTCAGATTCCCCTCTTGCATCAACAATGGGAACAATTGGCCTCGGCGCTAGAACGATCGTTGTCGTAGCAGCGAAATGGTTCAAAAGTTTTGCTGATTCACCGCCTCCGCAATTTGTCTGTCGCAGTTCCATCGCAGCAAGTCGTGTGAAGCAGTTAAGGATCAGTCCCGAAACTATTTCCGTAGGATGGACATTCTTGTCCGTCCACTTTCCCGCGTCGGACAAGAATGTCCAACGTACAAATCGGGAAGTTATTTCGGGACTGATCCTAAGTTTCGCGTTGTATGCAAATCAGCTGCCCGAAATCAACTGCCGAAACATCGCTCCCACCGCAACAAAATCGGTTGAGTCATGGCACATGCTCGGGCTCATTTGCTAGAATCCATGCTCTCGCAATGCGGTATCTCGACTACAATCGGCGGTGCCTGTCTTTCATAACGCCCTGTTTCCATCACTTAAGAATTCCTGACCACTGATGAATAACGACAAAAACTATTGGATTGGATTCGATCTGGGTGGAACGAAAATGTTGGCGGTTGTGTTTGACCAAGACTTTAAGCAAGTCGGACGCGCCCGCAAGAAAACCAAGGGCCGTGAAGGCATGGAAGCTGGCTTGAAACGCATTAACGATCTCATTCGAGAAGCTCTCGTGAGTGCAAATGTTTCTGTCGAACAGGTTGCTGGGCTGGGAATCGGCTGTCCGGGCCCTCTCGATTTAAAGAACCGCATCATCCGCTCTGCTCCGAATTTAGGTTGGGAGAATGTGCCGATTGGGAACTCCATTGAAAAAGAGTTCGGCTTTCCTGTGACCGTGGCCAACGATGTCGACGCCGGAGTTTTCGGCGAATTCCATTTTGGCGCGGGTCAAGGCGCTCGCTGTGTTGTCGGAATCTTTCCCGGAACCGGTGTCGGTGGCGGCTGTGTTTACGAGGGAAAACTAATTCGCGGCGCAAATTGTAGCTGCATGGAGATCGGTCACATTCCACTCATCCCTGGCGGCTTGCTTGACGGCGCTGGAAATGCCGGATCGCTCGAGGGCATGGCGTCTCGGCTGTCGATCGCTGGTGCAGCCGCTCAAGCCGCCTATCGCGGTCAAGCTCCTTACTTGCTCGCAAAGTTTGGCACTGATCTCGCTGACATTCGTAGCGGAGCAATCTCTGATTCGGTTGAGAATGGAGATAAAGCTGTCTCCGAGATCGTTGAGAATGCTTGCGGTTACCTTGCACTTTCCGTCGTCACCATCGTCAGCCTGCTGGCCCCCGATGTGATTGTCTTTGGAGGTGGCCTGATCGAAGCGATGGGGAAACGGATGTTACCAGAAATCGAATCGCTGGCTCGTGCTCGCGTACTCGATTCCCTGAAAGATACTTTCGTCATCAAAGAAGCCTTGCTCGGAGATGACGCCGGCGTGCTTGGTGCGGCGGCACTTGCTCGACAATCAGTGCAAGGCGGTTGATTTTTTTTGCGTTTCGGCTTGTACCTTCAATTGCACTTTCTCGACAACTAAACTTTTAAAATTATTGCTTGTTCAGCCCTTCTTTCGATCCAACCTCCATGTCCTCTGAGCTTGCTCAATCACATAACCCCGACCAAACCACCGCTCCTCGATTGGTTGCCGTGATTGACATTGGGGCGACGTCGCTGCGAATGCAAATTGCGGAAATTCATTCCGTTACCAGCGTTCGAAAACTGGAGTCCTTCTCTCAGGCCGTGAGCCTTGGTAAAGACTCGTTTATGAAAGGCTTCATTGAAAAAAGCACCACCGAAGATTGCGTGAAAGTTCTCGATATCTATCGCCAAAAGCTGAACGAATATGGCATCACCGATCCCAGTCAAGTCCGTGTGATCGCCACCAGTGGAGTTCGAGAAGCGGCTAATCGTCTCGCTTTCGTCGACCGAGTCTTCGTTGCCTCGGGTTTTGAAATCGAGCCATTCGAAGAAGCCGAATTGCATCGCGTGACGTATCTCGGCGTGCTTCCATTCTTGGTCGCTGAACCAGAATATTTCGCCGGCCAGACGATGGTAACCGAGGTCGG
>JBGSKR010000319.1:0-2007 GCA_041741135.1 Mariniblastus sp. | reverse complement strand
TGATTGACTCGAACGAAGTCTCGGCTCTTACACACGATCAAGGGCTAACGGGACAATCAGGCTTGAGCGATTTAGTTAATGGTCGAGCACCTTGGGAGTCGCTAATCACTCACGGGGAAGCGCCTGGTCTGGATTTTCTCCCAAGTGGAAGTGAGTCATGGACGCAGTGGGGCGGCCTGGAACGACTACTAGCGGCCGCTGCCGAGATGAAGCAACACTACCAGTTTGTTTGTGTGTCCAGTGGCGAAGCGACCTCTGATCCGTCACACGCTTGGTCGGGGCTGTGCGACGGCAGTTATCTATTGGTAAGCTTAAAGGGCGCGAACGGTAAGGTTGCTGAATCAGCGGTTGCCGAACTGCGCAATAGCGGAGCCAGATTACTTGGCTGTATTGTAACCGAGGCTGACGGATAATCGCACGTTTACCGAAAATGGCTCGATATCAGCAGCATCTTGGTTTCTACGCATCGCAGTGGATTTTGCCAGAATTTCCTCGCGTGCATAGGAACTCTAGCGGGTCCATTTACGGTATGATCATAACCGCCGCGCGTGTTAACTCTTCGCGGATGATCTTTTCGTGACCGTTTCCAATTCTTCACCTCCACCCAAAAATCGAAAAACCCATGCACGTTCTTGTTACTGGTGGTGCCGGCTATATTGGCAGCCACACTTGTGTTGAGCTAATTGCTGCCGGACATACCGTCACCGTGATCGATAATCTGTCGAACAGTTCGCGCGAATCACTCCGCCGTGTCGAGAAAATTGCCGGTTCGGAAATCGAATTCCATCAAGTCGATTTATTGGACATGCCGGCGCTCTCCGCAGTTTTTGAAGGACGAACGTTTGACGCCGTGATCCATTTTGCGGCCTTGAAAGCGGTTGGCGAAAGCGTCGCGAAACCGGTTCTGTACTATCAAAACAATCTTGCTGGAACAATTAATCTTTGCGAACTTGTGGAAAAGCATCGCGTTGAGCATCTTGTCTTTAGTTCATCGGCGACTGTTTATGGAACGCCCAAATCGCTGCCACTCAATGAGTCATCAGAAACTCCGATCAGTGGTGCCACCAATCCCTACGGCCGATCTAAGTTGATCATGGAGTATGTGCTGCGGGATTTTCAAAAGGCAAACCCATGGCTGAACGTGGCGTTGTTGCGGTACTTCAACCCCGTCGGAGCTCACGAGTCGGGAGACATTGGCGAAGACCCGAATGGCATTCCGAACAACTTGTTGCCTTTTGTCTCACAAGTCGCTGTTGGAAAATTGAAAAAGCTCAACGTGTATGGGGGAGACTACGAAACGATCGATGGCACAGGCGTTCGCGATTACATTCATGTCGTCGATTTGGCGGTCGGTCACGTGCAGGCGCTTGACGTTCTTCAAACGAGGCCTGGCACGGTGGTTTATAATCTGGGAACAGGGCAGGGTTACAGCGTGCTCCAGATCGTGGCGGCTTTCGAAGCGGCTAGCGGCAAGAAGATTCCGTACAAGATTGTTGATCGTCGTCCCGGTGACATCGCGGCTTGTTATGCCGATCCGCAATTGGCCGCCCAGGAACTGGGTTGGACAGCGAAACGTGGAATCAACGATATGTGCGTTGACACTTGGCGTTGGCAATCGCAGAATCCGAATGGCTACACTTCGTAAGCGGGCGAGAACGTCTGGCATTAGCACGAGAGAGTTAGAGTTAGGATCTCGAAGCGAGCTTTCGGTAGCCTGGTGAGCCAGCGAGGGTACCGAAGATCCCGCTCAACGTCACCTTGCTTGCACGTCAGGCAACCGTTCCACTTCAAACTCAAGGCAGCTTCAGCCTTAACCCAATCGGCAAGGGCGTTTGATGGTCGACACCAAACGGCATGAGGCTTGAATTTAACTCAAGAATTTCAAGATAACGCGACGCTTGCCCTAATCGTTGCTTTGCGATTTCAAACAGCGTATCACCGGCAGCGGTGAGGTGAACGGTATCGCTTTCGCGGTCGTCAGTTCGAATCTCTTCCAGCCCGGATACC
>JBGSKR010000318.1:0-5816 GCA_041741135.1 Mariniblastus sp. | reverse complement strand
TGCGAACCCGATCGGCGGAATATTTGGCGAGATACTCTTCCGGTTGGGCACCGCCTTCGCGCGTCATCATATTCAGGCGAATCAAGCCGGTCGCGATCAATTGTTCGTCGGTCGGATTTTCCAGCAAGTCGCCGGCGAGTTGTTCGCGCGTGAACTGATCGAAGGGCTTGTTCGCGTTCAGCGAATCGATCACGTAATCACGATACGGAAACACTCGCTGGTTTTGGTCGCCGTGAAAACCAACGGTGTCACTGAAGCGAACGATGTCCAGCCACTGCGACGCCATGCGTTCACCGTAGTGCGGCGAGGCCAACAAGCGTTCGACGACTTTTTCGTAAGCGTCAAGCGAATCGTCATTGAGAAAAGATTCAAGTTCGGCTGGCGTCGGCGGCAAACCGATCAAATCAAGACTGACGCGGCGGAGCAACGTCGCTTTGTCGGCGCGAGGAGAAAAGGTCAGTCCTTCTGACTCCAGTTTCGCAAAAATGAAGGCATCGATCAAACCGAGTTGTTTGGTATCGTTCGCGTGAGTAAACTTTGGCGTTTCAGGACGATGAAGCGGCGACCAAGCCCAATGCGATTCATACTTTGCGCCTTGGTCGATCCATTTTTTGAAAAGTGCTTTATCGAAGTCCGACAATTGATGGCGGAACTTTTTCGGTGGCATCGGATCGTCGGCGTCCATCAGTTTTTCGTAAACCAGTGACGCTGCTGCATCGCCCGGTACGATTGCTTCGCCTTCTTCTACGGCCGTTTCGAACGAATCAAGTCGCAATGAACTTTCGTTCTCGTCTGCGTCGGGGCCATGACAAGTGAAACAAGTGTCCGACATGATCGGTCGAATATGAGCGTTAAACGAAATCGTTTCGGGAAGCTTTTTTTCGTTTCCATTTGCTGTCTTGGCGGTCTCGATTGTTGCGATAGGTTCGACAGAACTGGTCGGTTCTCCAAGTGAGCTACAGGTCGATACCGAAGTCAAAGCAACGGGCTGCGGGCGAACCTGCGGCGAATCTGAAATTCCGGCTTGTTGCCACCAACATAACGCAGCAACGAAAATGGCGATGGATACAGCCATGGCCGAATAGTGAACGAAATTAATGTCCGAGGTTTGAACTGGCCAGCCGATTGGATTCGGTGTTCGATGCATGGTTGAAATGAGTTGCTCGTTGGATGGAGAAAAAGAAATCGCCGCAATTCTGGGCCATGACCTTATATTTTACACATGGTTTCACGGCATAGCCACACTGACCGCCAACGGCTGGATGCTTGGACGCGGGTTTTTATGACTGGATTGACAAGTATTTATTTTTTTATTCTCCGGTGACCTAAGGTGTCATGCGACTTGCGATACTACTTCTGTGTTTCTCACCAACCACAAATTGGTACTTGTGAAACACTCGCAACAACTTTATCGTTTAATGAGATCGAGGGCCTGTTTTGACCCGCAGCCCTCAAAAACTTCTTCAACCTCAAAGGCAGACCAACATGGCCAAGACCAAAGCTCCCGCAAAAACTTCCGTTAATAGTAAGGCCACCGGCAAAAGCAAAACCGAAATAACGCCCGTCGAGAAAATGCTCAACGACAACGAGCACCTTAAGACGGCGGTTCAACAGATCGAAGCTCAGTTCGGTGCCGGATCGATCATGGCACTCGGTAACGATTCGAATCAATCGATTCGCGGCATTTCCACCGGTAGTCTTTCGCTCGATATGGCTCTTGGCGGTAGCGGACTTCCCTGCGGTCGTATCGTGGAAATTTTTGGTCCGGAATCCAGTGGTAAAACGACGTTGGCTTTGCATGTGATTGGACAGTCTCAGAAAACGGGCGGCATTGCGGCAATCGTCGATGCTGAACACGCATTCGATCCAACTTGGGCGAAGAAACTTGGTATCTCGCTCGACACGCTGCTCGTCAGCCAACCATCTAGCGGCGAAGAAGCGATGCAGATTGTCGAGATGCTCATCAAGTCCAACGCCGTCGACGTCATCGTGGTTGACTCGGTTGCCGCACTCGTGCCGAAGAAAGAACTGGAAGGCGAGATTGGCGATTCCCACGTCGGTCTACAAGCTCGACTGATGAGTCAAGCGTTGCGGAAACTGACCGGTGCGATTTCTCGCAGCAAAACTTGTGTGATCTTTATTAATCAGATTCGCGAGAAAATTGGGGTCATGTTCGGCAGTCCCGAAACGACTCCCGGCGGTCGTGCGCTGAAGTTTTACACTTCGATCCGAATTGACGTGCGTCGTATTGGTGCCCTGAAGGATGGCGAAGTTCAAGTCGGTCAGCGCGTTAAAGCGAAGATTGTCAAAAACAAAGTCGCTCCACCTTTCCGTGTCGCCGAGTTTGACATGATGCACACCAACGGCATTAGTTACGAAGGCGACATTCTCGATCTTGGCGTTGCGCACAAGATCATTCAACGTAGCGGTTCTTGGTTCAAGTTCGATGCCACGCATCTTGGTCAAGGAAAAGAAAAAGCGCGTAGTTTCTTGATTGAGAACCCGGAAGTTTGCGAAGACATCAAGAACAAGATTCTTGCTGCGGGTGGTTACACCGAAGAGGTTGCCGCCACGTTCGGTGCAGGCGAAGAAGCCGGTGAAGCAGCCGAAGTCGATTCGAATTCCGAAGAATAAGGTTCTACCCATCATCGTAGTGGAACTCGCCAGAGTTCCCGTTCAAGCGATAGGATGTAACCGTTCACGATGATTTTGAAAAATGTCGTTTATCGACATGGTTCGTAGCCGAAGTCGTGAGACTTCGGTTTTATCTGTTTGTAGAATTTCCGAACTCTCACGAGTCCGGCTACAATCCGTGAACGGTTACGATAGAATTCTGGTGAATTCCACGACGAGGGGGCGGAACAAAACTGCCGTTCGCTGATGCGTCGTTTATCGCCCCGTTCTAGTTCTCGGTTCCATCCTGCGATATATTGATCCGGTCAACGCGGATGGAAATAGATGAAAACCAACGAAATACGCCAAAAATATCTCGACTTTTTTCAAACCAAAGACCACACGCTCGTGCCCAGTGACGTGCTCGTGCCGAAATGGGATAAAACCGTTCTGTTCACTCCTGCCGGAATGAATCAGTTCAAAGACCATTTTTTGGGAAACGTCGAGCTCGAATACACACGCGCGACGACTTCGCAAAAATGTCTTCGCACAGGCGACATCGAGAATGTTGGCCGCACCGCGTATCATCACACGTTTTTTGAGATGCTGGGCAACTTCAGCTTTGGCGATTACTTCAAGCGCGAAGCCATTCATTGGGCTTGGGAGTTTCTCACGGATAAAAAATGGCTGGCGATCAACGCGGATCAGTTGACGGTTTCGGTTTACACCGATGACGACGAAGCCGCCAACATTTGGCACAAAGAAATCGGGCTGCCACTGAGTCGCATCGCGCGGTTGGGGGAGCACGATAACTTTTGGCCAGCCGGCGCACCGACCGACGGGCCTGACGGCGTTTGCGGGCCGTGTAGCGAAATTTTCTTCCATCCGGAAAACGGACCCGAATGCGAAATCTGGAATCTTGTTTTTACGCAGTTCAATCGCGAAGGCGATCCGCCGGATAATCTGGTTCCGCTACCTAACAAGAATATCGACACGGGTATGGGACTCGAGCGAATTGCTGCCACCATGCAAGGTGTGACGACTAATTTTCATATCGACACGTTGCGTCCGATTGTCGAAGCAGCGGCCGAAGTCGTCGGAGTCGCTTATGTTCCCGATTCGGAAAACGGACGTCGGCTGCGACGAATTGCCGATCACGTTCGCGCTTGCACGATGGCCATTCATGAGAATGTTTATCCTGGCGCGCAAAAAGAAGAATACGTTATCCGTCGGCTTTTGCGTCGTGCCGTTTTGCAAGGTCACGAGATGGGACTGCGCGATCCGTTTCTTGCACAGATCGTTCCGGCCGTCATCGAACAGATGAAACAACCGTATCCCGAACTCGTGCCCACGGGGGAGCGCATCCAGCAAGTCATCACTAATGAAGAAAGAGGCTTTTTTGGTTCACTTGATGAAGGTCTTGCAAGAATCGAATCGATCTTTCAAAAGATGAAATCGGAGAACAGCACCACGGTGAGAGGTGAAGATGCCGCTGAGCTTTATCAGACCAACGGCATCCCTGCAGAGCTATTCGCAGGCATTGCCGAAGAACGAAAATTGAAGTTTGATTGGTCCGGTTATCACGACGCGATGGATCGTCACGCTAAAATTAGCGGCAACGATTCCAAAGGCGTGATGGGAGACTTCGGTCCGATCGATGAGATCAAAAAGGAAATCAAGCTGACTGAGTTCCTCGGCTATCAATCGACTTCTGCGGAAGGAATCATTGTGGGGCTGGTTGAGGAAGTTTCCAACGCCGACAACGAGCCTACCCCAGTTCGAAAAAACGAACTGAAGCCGCCCAAAGATTCAGTGCAGTACGTCGTCCTCGATCAAAGCCCGTTTTACGCGGAATCTGGCGGACAAGTCGGTGATACCGGAATTATCATTGGCCCCAGTGGATCGTTCGAAGTCACTGACACCCAAAAATCGGGCGATGTGATTCTGCACATGGGACACGTGGTCATGGGTACGTTGGTTGCTGGCGACCCAGTGGAAGCAAGTGTCGATGAACAACGTCGCGATGCGATCCGTAGAGCACACTCGGCAACGCATGTTTTGCATTACGCGCTGCAACAGAAGCTGGGCGATCATGCTCAGCAACGTGGTTCGAAAGTCAGCGATGACTTGTTTCGATTTGATTTTTCCAACCTGATCGCCGTGGAAGCTGACAAATTGGTTGCGATTGAAAAAATGGCGATTGAAAAGATTTCTTCCGGAGGCGCGGTCGTTGCTGAAACGGTACCGCTGGAAACGGCGAAGAAGCGCGGAGCCATGATGCTGTTCGGCGAAAAATATCCCGATCCCGTGCGGATGATATCGATTGGTGACTTCAGTAAAGAATTATGTGGTGGCACGCATCTTAGTGAAATTGCCGATGTCGAAGCCTTTGAAATCATCTCAGAAGAATCGGTGACCTCTGGTACCCGGCGGATTCAGGCTTTGACTGGCAAACGAGCGGTTGCTAACCAACAACAAATTATCAAATCAGCGAACACGATTGCGAATCTATTGGGGACGCCTATTCGTGGCATTCCCGCAGCGACCGAGCAATTGTTGGTTCAATATAAGAGTCTCAAGAAACAACTTGCCAGCGGACAAAAGAAAGGCTCTGCTGAATCGGAAGTAACCCCGAGCTCAATTGCGGCGACGAATATGGACAGTGCCTCAGTCGATAAGGATTTGGATTATTTTCAGATTCGCGATTTGCTGAAACTGAGTGCCTCTTGTTTAAACATTTCTTTGCCTCAGGTCGAACAACGGATTACGGCGATGGTTGCCGAGATCGCGGAGCTCAGGCAACAAATTGCTCAAATGGCGACCGTTGGCGAGGTCAATGTGCAGGATTTGATTGCTTCCGCTACATGGATCGGCGAGATTCAAGTCGTAGTTAATCAACTGGAAAACGCGAGTCCGGCCTTGATGAAGAACCTGGTCGATCAAATTCGGCAAAAAATCGCCCCAGTTGCCGTTTTCTTTGCAACTTCGCCTGCCCCAGATAAGGTATTGTTAACCGCAGGTTTCAGTCGCGATCTGGTCGAGCGTGGTCTCAGTGCGGGTGATTGGATTCGCGAGGTTGCTCCGGTCGTGGGCGGCGGTGGCGGCGGAAAACCCGATTTAGCTCAAGCCGGTGGAAAACTGCCGGAGAAAATCGACGAGGCTTTGCAGGCAGCGATCGTGTTTGTAGAGAGAAAGTTGAAGTA
>JBGSKR010000317.1:0-5797 GCA_041741135.1 Mariniblastus sp. | reverse complement strand
AATCGTCGTGCAACCCAAATCAGACAATATTCTAGACAAAATGCTGGAGAGCATCGCTGGCAAGTAAGGAATTAGCTGTACGATGGACATTCTTGTCCGTCGGCTTGGTTGATGCTCGGACAGGAATGTCCAAGCTACGGAAAGAACGATGGAAATTCCTAAGCTTCCTCGTCTAAATCTTCCTTCCACGAATGAAGCATTTGCAAAGCATTCATCGGTGTTAACTGGTTTGCGTCAAGTGCTTTTAGTTTTTCGACCAATGGATGAGTCACCGATCCAAACAAAGTCATTTGAATCTCGCCTCCTCGACTACCACGATTGTTCGCACCATCAGAGGAAGATTTTAGCTTCTCGCGATTGTCGGTCGCTTCACTGGAAGATTCAAGCTTTTCCAATATCTGTTCGGCTCGTTGGTTGACCCATTTGGGAACGCCAGCCAAGCGGGCGACGTGAATTCCGTAACTTTTGTCGGCTCCACCACGCACGATTTTGTGCAGAAAGACAATTTTCTCTTCCCACTCTTTAACGGCGACGTTGTAATTACAGACGCCAATAAAGTCGGTTTCCAGCTCCGTGAGTTCGTGATAGTGCGTTGCAAATAACGTCCGGCAACCAATCGAGTCATGCAAGTATTCCACGATTGCCCACGCCAGAGAAACGCCATCGTAAGTGCTGGTGCCGCGTCCGATCTCGTCTAGAATCACCAGACTTCGCGGCGACGCGGTGTTCAGTATTCGTGCCGTCTCTGTCATCTCGACCATGAACGTCGATTGCCCGCGAGTCAATTCGTCGCTGGCTCCGACGCGAGCGAAAATTTTGTCGACGACGCCGATCACGGCAGATTTGGCAGGCACGAAACTACCGATCTGCGCCATTAGGGTGATCAAAGCGACTTGGCGAATGTAAGTGCTTTTCCCTGCCATGTTGGGACCGGTAATCAAGTGCAGAATTCCCGCATCGTCATCGATGGTGGTGTCATTGGGCACAAAGGCTCCCAGCGGTTCGATGATGTCCAGCACCGGATGGCGACCGTCCACAATCTTCAAAACACTATCGGCGAAAATTTGCGGGCGACAGTATTTGCGTTCGCTGGCGAGTTCCGCCAAGCCACAGAGTGTATCGATTTGCGCGATGATGTCCGCGTTCGCTTTGAGCCGCGCTGTTTGTGAGCGAACTAGTTCCCGCAGTTGTTCGAACAGTTGCAGTTCAAGCGTGTCGGCTTCACTGTCCGCCGTTAAGACTTTTTCTTCGTACTCTTTTAGCTCGGGCGTAATAAACCGTTCGGCGTTTTTTAAAGTCTGCTTGCGAATGAAATCAGCCGGAATTTTATGGCGATGAGATTGTGTGACTTCCAGATAGTAACCGAAGACTTTGTTGTAGCCGACTTTGAGACTGGGAATGCCAGTCGATTCACAGATGGATTGTTGGTAATTCGCAATCCATTGTTTGCCGCCAGTCGCAAGTTTCCGCAGATCGTCAAGACGTGAATCGAATCCGGCGCGAATGAATCCTCCATCCTTCAGCGTCGGCGGACACGAGTCCGACAAAGCGGCTGCAAGCTGCGAATGGAGTTCAACACATGGGTCGAGGTCGAGCTTCAATTGAACCAAGCGCCCGCTGCTGCAGCCGGACAATTTTTCTTTTAAGTTGGGAAGCATGCCAAGCGTACGCCGAATGCAATCAAGATCGCGAGGCGAAGAGCGACCGACCGAGACGCGAGCCAGCAATCGTTGTAAGTCAAAACTGTTTTTCAAGTAATCACGAAGCGCCATTCGCATCGATTGGCCAGTCGTCAATTCCGCTACCGCGTCCAAACGTTGCTCGATTCCTTCGATGCTAGTCAGCGGATTGGCCAACCAATCACCGAGCAAGCGGCTGCCCATCGGCGTTGTTGAGCGGTCGATGACATCGAACAGAGAACCATGGCGATCACCGCCGCGAATCGTTCGGCTGATTTCCAGGCTGCGCCAAGTTGCGGAATCGATCTCGACGAATTGGTTCTGCCGAAACGGGATGATCGTATCAAAATGTTCGAGCGATGACTTTTGGGTTTCTTTAAGGTACTCGACTAACGCACCAGCGGCTCCGATGGCGGCGGGGCCAAAATCGTTCAAGCCAAATCCATCGAGCGAGGCAACTCCGAATTGTTTCTTCAGCAGTTCGGTGCCCGCAGCGACGGCAAAGCACCAGTTTGGTCGTTCGGTCAGCATTGCCTTTGACGGAAGCCAGACTCGCGCGGCGGCGGATTGTCCTTGTTGGATCAGCACTTCACTGGCATTTAATCGCGCGAGCAAATCGCCAAGTCCCTCGTTGGAAACGGCGGTCACGCAGAAGCGACCGGTGGAAGAATCAGCCCATGCGACGCCGTAAACCTTTGCTGAGCTGGTTCGATTGTGGTCTTCTTTAGCTGTTGTTCGCGATGATTTTCCTGGAGGCAATTGCAAAACGGAAACGAGGTAATTGCTTTGCGTCGGATCAAGCAGTTCTTGATCGGTAATCGTACCGGGCGAGACGATTTGAGTGACTTCGCGCTTGACGAGTCCTTTGGCTTCCTTGGGGTCTTCGACTTGTTCGCAGACCGCGACGCGATGTCCTTGCTTGACCAATTTGGCCAGATAAGATTCGAGTTGATGGTGAGGAAAGCCAGCCATTGGAACGGGGGCGGCGGTTTTGTCGCGGCTGGTCAACGTCAGCCCGAGTGCCTTTGCGGCAGTGCGCGCGTCATCGTGAAACAGCTCGTAGAAATCCCCCATTCGAAACAACAGCAAGGCATCCCCGCAGGCCTTTTTGGCTTGATCGTATTGTCGCATCATGGGAGTTGTAGACATGTTCAGAATGTACCAATGTTGAGGCTTTGATTCGAGTAGCAAATCAATAGTCGGCCCGCTGAGGGTCGGGAATTTTTATTAGCAAATGTTAATAAAGGAAAATATCCGGATGAACCCTGCAATCGCTACCGCCGGTTTATTCGGTCGAGACAACCTTTAGTGATGGTTTCGGCGTTGCAAAATGGCGATGTAGAGCACTGATACACCTCCGAAGTGGGGGCTTGGCGATCGTGCAGCCGGGTAGGAATTTCGGAAAACCCAGCTTGTATTTGGGGGAATTGCTTGAGTAAAGAACGATCGATGGTATACTTGAGTTTCGCTCTTCTTGCCACTGGAAATGCTGTATGAGCGACTATCGAGTCCGTTTGACCGTTCAATTGTTTTAACCTCTTTGGGTTATTATTTCTTTTCATTGTTGATAATTCCTATCAGCGCATCGGAGATTTATCGTGGATTCCCTCACTTCGCTTAAAGGCCAGCAAGGCCCTCAATTCATTCTGGCTAATCAGCAAGAAGAAAGCGGCTTCGATTTTTGGGGCGTGCTTAATCGCCGAAAATGGTTGGTGTTTCTCGGCCTAGTTACCGGTATGGCACTTGGTGGTCTCTATCATGCCCAAGCTGAACCGGTTTTCGAAAGCAAAGCCAAGGTCAAGATCGAACCGAAGAACCCGGTCTCGTTTCGCATGACCAATACGGAGTTGGTGCATCCCAACATGGGTGATTTCGTGACACGACATGATCGCTTCATTGGGGAATTCAATATCGTTTCGAAGTGTGTCAGCGGGCTTTTGTCTCTTGAATCCTTTGAGACTATCCCGGCGGACAAAGTGGTCGACTATGTGATGGCGAATTTGGAAGTCACGCCTGACCGCGAGGAACCGATTCTTTATGAGTTAGTCTATCGTTGCAAGAAGGCGATTGATGCCCAAACCGTTCTCAACAATCTAATCGCCACCTACCGTGGAGAACTTGATGAAGTCTACAAGTCCAAAAGCAATGAATACACCACGCTGCTGCAAACCGTGCGATCCGAGTTCAACTCAAATTACGTACGATTGACCAAGGAATTGTCGCAAGCTCAGGATAAACATCGAGCCCCGACCATTGATGGCTCGGGGATGACGATCCACCATGTAGCCCTCCGTGACCTGAGCTCATCCATCCAAGAAATTCGCGGCTCCATTTCCGATTTGTCATCCGAACGCGATCGAATCAATTCGGCTCTTGCTCAGGGCGAAGACGCCATCAATACCCTGCTGTGGAATCTGATTCAGCAAGGCCGCATCAAAAATTTAAATCGCGATTTAAAAAATGGTGGGCAAATCGAAATGACGATCAACCAACTGTTGGTTGCACGCGGAGAAATGAAACAACAATTTGGTTCCAATCATCCGAAGGTCAAAAGCATTGACGCACAACTTGACTTCTGGCGCAAGCAATTGGAACAACAACAACAGGAAGAAATTTTTGTTGACCGTCCCGACCCAGCTTTGATGCTTCAGCGGCACCTGTTGTCGATTGATCAAAACATCATTGATCTCCAAGCCAACATGGACAAAAGTCTTAAGGACTACGCCATGCACGACGCAGAAGCCACACGATTGGCCGAAGTCAGCCGCGAAATTCAGACCATTCAAAAGCAAATGAATGACGTCAACGAATTCATCAAAATGGCTCAGATGAAAATCTATGAAACTGACCCCTCAGGCGATCTGAATCCAACGGGCCGCCATGAAGGTTTCATCTTCGATGTGCTGATGAATGCGACCTATGGCGAACAAGTCTGGCCATACTTGCCTTTGATTTTGGGCATTGGCGGGCTGCTGGGATCGTTGGCTGGATTCGGTCTCGGGTGCCTCGTCGAGTTGGCGGATAAAACTTTTCACAATCCTGACGACATCATTAAGCAACTGCAGGTTCCTCTAATCGGGCATGTCCCCGTGATTGCTCAAAGTAAACGTTACTTGGTTGAAAATTCGTTGATCGAACCGATCGTTTGCACTTACCATCGACCGAATTCCCAAGTGTCTGAGTCCTTCCGAGCTGTTCGAACAGCTTTGTATTTCAACACGCAGGGAAAAACTAATTCGGTTATTCAGGTCACCAGTCCAACACCGGGTGATGGAAAATCAACTCTTGCCTCAAACCTTGCCGTGTCGATTGCCCAGTCGGGAAAACGAGTATTGCTGGTTGATGGAGATATGCGACGACCGCGTCAAGCTACGACGTTCGGTATCACTTCCAAAACCGGTTTTGCAACCGTTCTCAGTGGTGAATCACATTGGCGAGATGTGGTTTACGAGTGCGAAGAGATCGAAGGATTGACGGTCATGCCTTGTGGTTCTAAACCGAACAATCCTGCCGAATTAAGTTCGTCACCCCAAGTTAAAGAATTGATCGCCGAAATGCGACAGGAATTCGATTTCGTCATTATCGATACTCCGCCATTATTGGCAGTAACCGATGCTTGCCCAATCGCGGCCCGAGTCGATGGGGTTATCCTTTGTATCCGCATCAAGAAAAATGTCCGTGTCAGTGCTGAACGAGCAACCGAAATGCTAACCAATATTGGTGCAAACTGCATTGGTTTGGTAGTCAATGGCGTGGGCGCCCAGTCCGGATATGGCAGCCAGTACACCTACGGTGCCTACCGTGCCGGATACTCGTACAACGGCTATGGCTATGGATATGGGTACGGGTATGGGGCCGGTAAGTACTATGACGATGACAAGACCGGAACTCCGTTCCCGGCGGCAGCCCCCGTCAAACACATTGAGGCCCATACTCCTGATTAGCGATACGGTGGCAAACCCTTTGTGCGTACGGAATTAGTGATTGGATAGTGAGTTTCCCCAAAATCGCTGATTCCAACAGTTCTGAAGATGTCGTTATAGGTTTCAAAAATTTTGCCAGCAAAAATTTGAAATCGACATCTCCAACTCTCCAGTGGCGCAGTCAATTCTTCTCCG